>NZ_CP048631.1 GCF_010669125.1 Ancylobacter pratisalsi | reverse complement strand
GGTTACTTCAACATGTATAGGGAGCCGAGGGGCACGGTCCTGGCAGGACTGGACACACAGGTCTCACCGTCGATGGAGACACGGTAGGTGTCAGCATCCACAGTTATCTCCGGGAGCGAGTCATTGTGGACCATGTCGTATTTGGTCAGACCGCGCGTGGAGCGGGTTGCGACACAACGCGACTCCAGTCCAAGCCGCTGCGGCAGGCCGGCCTCCAAGGCCAGTGGACTGAGAAACCGTATCGAAAGGCTTCGCGCGGCCCGGCCGAACGCACCCCATTGCGGCCGATAGAGGAGCGGTTCGCAGACCAGCAGCGAGGCGTTCGCCTCTCCCGTCACCGCCCATGCAGGAAAGCCGGATTTGAGCACCAGCTCCGGCTTGACGCCGAACAGTGCGGGCTTCCAGAAGACAAGATCGGCCAGCTTGCCCCGCTCGATTGACCCGACCTCGTGATCGATGCCAAAAATCTTGGCCGGATTGATGGTGTATTTGGCGATGTAGCGCTTGATCCGCCCGTTGTCGTTGCCGCTGCCTGCGTCCACGGGCAAAGCTCCGCGCGTCTGCTGCATGATTGAGGCGAGCTGCCAGGTTCGGGCGATGGTCTCGCCGATGCGGCCCATGCCCTGCGAATCCGAGCCGAGCGCGCTGATGGCGCCGATATCGTGCAGGACATCCTCCGCGCCGATGGTCTCCTTGCGGATCCGCGATTCCGCGAATGCCACATCCTCCACCACCCTCGGATTGAGGTGGTGGCTCGTCATGGCCATGTCGAAGTGCTCTTCGAACGTATTGACCGTGAACGGATTGGTTGGATTGGTCGACGAGGGAAGAACATTCGGGTGCGAGCAGACCCGTATGATGTCCGGCGCGTGGCCGCCGCCCGCTCCCTCGACGTGATAGGCGTGGACGGTGCGCCCGCCGATGGCTTCGAGGCTCTGCTCCAGAAAGCCGAACTCGTTGAGCGTGTCCGTGTGGAGCTGGATCTGCACCGCGCCTTGGTCGGCCGCATCGAGCGCGCTGTCGATAGCCGCAGTCGTCGCGCCCCAATCCTCGTGGATCTTGAGACCTGCCGCACCTGCGGCAAGCTGTTCGACGAGCGGCGCAGCAACATCGGAGGCCGCCTTGCCGAAGAATCCGAAGTTCAGTGGAAAGGCTTCGGAGGCCTGAAGCATCAGGCCGAGATTGACTGTTCCGGTGGAGGCGATGGGGACCGTGGTAGGCCCCAGCCCTCCGCCCATCAGGGTCGTCACTCCGGCGGAGAGCGCCTCCTGACACTGGCCGGGATCGATGAAGTGGACGTGGCAGTCGATTCCGCCGGCCGTCACGATAAGCCCTTCGGCCGCCCGAACGTCGGTGTTCACACCGACGATCAGTTCAGCAGAGACGCCGTTCATGATCCGCGGATCACCTGCCTTGCCGATCCCGGCGATCCGGCCGTCCTTGATCCCGATATCTGCCTTGATGATCCCGACCACGGGATCGATGATCAGCGCATTGGTGATGACGAGGTCGAGCACACCTTCGGAGGCGCACAGCGCCCCGTCACATCCGCTGCCCGCCCGCATGGTCTTGCCGGCGCCGAAGACAAGTTCGTCGCCGTAATGGGTCAGGTCCGTCTCGACTTCCGCCCACAGCTCGGTGTCCCCGAGCCGGACGCGATCGCCGGTCGTCGGTCCGTAGAGCTCCAGGTAATGGCGTCGGGTCAACGACTGAGCCATCCTATATTCCCCGATAGCCGCGCGCCGCCGCGCGTTCGAAAGCGCGCTCGCGAATAGCCGGATCGTCGAGCGAGCCTTCGGTCAGCCTATTGAGTCCGTGGACCTCTCGACGGCCGCCAATGGTCACGAGGTCGACGGTCTTCTCGTCGCCTGGTTCGAAGCGGATGGTGGTTCCAGCGGGAATGTCCAGCCGGAAGCCGAAGGCACGGCGGCGATCGAATTCGAGCGCCTGATTGACCTCGAAGAAATGGAAATGCGATCCTACCTGGATCGGCCGGTCGGCGAGGCTCCTCACAAGGGTTGAAAAGCTCGCCCTGCCGAGGTTGATCTCGATGGCATCGGCGGCGAGGCGCCACCGATTGGTGAAGGCATCCACCTTGCCCATGCCGTCGGCCGTAATGGGATCATGTACGCAGACGAGCTTCTGTCCGTCGGGCAAGAAGGGTTCGACCATCAGAGTGTCGACGAGTTCCCTGACCCCCTCCATTACGTCCGATTCCGACAGGATCGACCTGCCAAGCGACATGAGTTCCGACACCGATCTCCCGTTTCGGGCGCCTTCGAACACTGCATCGGCTATGAGTGCCCGCGCTTCCGGCATGTTCAGGGGCAGGCCGCTGTCGCGCCGACGCTGCGCCAGCTGGGCGGCGAGGAAAACAAGCAGCCGCTCCTGTTCTCTTGCTGTCAGATACATGACGGGTCCTCACACGCTCAAATGCTTCAGCACCCGAGCCCGGGCGTCGGGCTCGGAGGCGGCGCCCATCTCGGCGATCTCGCCGCGATCCAGCACCGCCCAGCGATCGGCCACCGCTAGGGCGAAGGGCAGATGCTGCTCGACCAAGAGCATGGTGGTGCCGTGGCGGTCGCGGGCGCTGCGGATGACGCCGGCCAGGCGGTCGATCACCGAGGGCTGGAGCCCCTCGGTGATCTCGTCCACCAGCAGCAGCTTCGCTCCCGTGGCCAGCGAGCGGGCCATCAGCAGCATTTTCTGTTCGCCGCCCGAGAGCGTGCCGGCGCGCTGCTTGAGGCGTTGCAGCAGGAAGGGGAAGGAGGCCTCCACCTCGGCGAGCGCCGCCTCGAAGTCGGGCCGCCGCACGGCGAGGCGGAGGTTTTCCTCCACGCTCATGTCCTGGAACAGCGCCTTTTCCTGCGCCACATAGCCAACGCCGAGGCGGGCGACGCGGTGCGGGGAGAGGCGCGTCGCCTCGCTGCCGGATATGGCCACCGTGCCGGTCATCTTCGGCAGGAAACCCATTACTGCTTTCAGCAGGGTGGACTTGCCCATGCCGTTCTTGCCGAGCACGGCGAGGATTTCGCCCGGCGCGAGGGAGAGGCTGACCTCGCGCAGCACCACCGCGCCGGCATAGCCGCTGGAGAGGTTGTCGACCGAGAGGGCGTTCATGCCGGCATCTCCTGGCTCGGGGAGGGGGCCGTCTCGTGATCGATGCCGGCATGGCCGGAGCCGGCATAGACCTGCTTGACCAGCTCGGAGGCCACCACTTCCTCCACCGAGCCATCCAGCACGATGCGACCCTGGTGCAGCACGATGACGCGCGAGGAAATCTCGCGCACGAAGTCGAGATCATGCTCGACCAGCAGCACGCACAGGCCCTGCTTTTTCGCGAGGTCGATCAGAATGGCGCCGATCTGCATGCGCTCGGTCTTGGTGAGGCCGGCGGTCGGTTCGTCCAGCAGCAGCACGCGCGGCTCCAGCGCCAGCACCATGGAGAGTTCCAGCGCCTGTTTCATGCCGTGCGAGAGCAGATGCGCCGGGGTGGACAGCTGCTTGTCCAGCCCGGTGGTGGCCAGCACATGCATCGCCGCTTGCGGCAGCTGCAGGTCCTGCGCGCGGCGCCAGAGCGAGGGACGGTCATGGCGGACGCGGGCGATCTGCAGGCATTGCGCGACGGTGAGCGTCTCGAACACATTGGCCATCTGGAACTTGCGGCCGACGCCGAGCGCGACGCAGGCCTCCGGCGGCTTGCGGCCGATGTCATAGCCATTGACGTGAATGCTGCCGGACGTGCGCTCAGCGCCATCGGCGATGCAGCGCATCAGCGTGGTCTTGCCGGCACCATTGGGGCCGACAAGGCTGACGAGTTCGCCGGCTCTCGCCTCGAAATCGATGCCCTCCAGCACGGTGAGGCTGCCGAAGCGCTTGACCACGCCGGCCACCATGAGCGCCGCCCCCTCGCCCGGCTCGACGCCCTGGGTGTCGGCGGGGTCGAGGGTTGAGAGCGTCACCGATGTCGCCGGCGTCGTGGGGCGCGGGCGGAGGAGGCTGAGCAGCTTGCGCGGCACATCGAACACCACAGGCAGCAGGCCGCGCGGGAAGGCGACGATGACAAGCACGAACAGCGTGCCGATGATGAGCTGCCAGACAAAGGGATAATCGCCGGCGAGCTGGGCGCTCTCATAATCGACGATCAGCGCCCCGAACACCGGGCCGAGCAGCGTGCCGCGCCCGCCGAGCGCGGTCCAGATCACCAGCTCGGTGCCGAAGACGAAGCCGGCGAGTTCCGGCGCCACCACCATGGCATAGCCGGCATAGATATAGCCGGCGATCGCGGCGATGGCGGCGCAGGCGAGATAGACCAGGATCTTCAGCCGCGAGGTGTCGAGGCCGAGATATTTGCAGCGCTGCTCGTTCTCGCGCACGGCGACCAGCAGGCGGCCGGCATCGCTCTTGACGAAGATATAGGCGAGCGTCGTTACCCCCACGAGGAAGCTGCCGGAGAGCCAGAACCAGGCTTCCATCGACAGGTCGAAGCTCATGAAGCCGGAGAGGCCGCTCGACGAGCCGGTGAAGGTGCCCCCCGAGTAGAGCAGTTGCGTCGCCACGATCGGCAAGACCAGCGTGATGACCGAGGCATAGAGCGCCGAGGCGCCGTGCCAGAAGGCGAGCCAGCCGACGATGGCGGCGACCAGCAGCGCGCCGCCGACGCCCAGCCCCAGCGCCAGGAAGGCGTTGGAGGTGGAGAAGTCCATATGGGTGAAGACGAGGCCGGCCGCATAGGCGCCGCAGGCGAAGAACACCGACTGGCCGAAGGTGAGGATGCCCAGAAAGCCCCAGAGCAGATCCACGGTGAGCGCCACGGCCGCATAGAGCAGCGAGCGGGTGAGCACGTTCACCGAATAGGTGTCGAGCACATAAGGGCCGGCGAAGATCGCCGCCAGCGCCAGCACGGAAACGGCGAGGATGAGGGAAAGGCGGCGCGCTTCAGTCACGGGCGAACCCCTGAGGCCGGATGCGCAGGATGATGGCGGCGAGCACGGCGATGGTGAGGCCTCCGAGAACCGAGCTGAAATGGGTGGCGACCAGCACCTGCGCCCCGCCCAGCACCAGGCAGGCGAACAGCAGGCTGACCAGCGAGGCGCCTGACACCAGCACCAGCATGAAGGCGTTGACCAGCCAGGGCACGCCCATGCCCGGATCGACGCTCGACAGCGGGGTGATGAGCGCGCCCGCCACGCCGGCCAGCGCCGAGCCGAGGGTGAAGGTGAGGAAGCGCACCAGCCCGCTATTGATGCCGAGCCCGCGCGCCAGATCCTCGTTCATGATCACCGCGCGCGTCTCCAGCCCCAGCCGCGTGCCCTGAAGCAGCGCGGTGAGGCCAACGCCGAGCACGGCGGCGATGCCGACCAGAGCGAGGCGGTAGGCGGAATAGCTCTCGCCCCACAGGTCCAGCGTGCCGTTCAGCGGCGATTGCGCGAACTGCACGCCGCGCCCGAAGGCGATGGTGATGAGCTGGCCGATGATGATCGACAGGCCCCAGGTGGCGAGGATGGCGTCGAGCGGGCGGTTATACAGCGGGCGGACGACGAAGCGTTCGATCGCCATGCCGACCACGCCGCCGAACAGCGCGGCGGCGGGAATGGCCAGCCAGGGGTTCAGCCCGGCCTGCGTCGTGAGCAGCGCGGCATAGCCGCCCAGCGTCATCAGCCCCCCATGGGCGAAATTGATGATCTTCATGACGCCGAACACGAGCAGCAGCCCGGTCGCGACCGCATAGAGGATGGCGGCGGTGGTCACGATGTCCAGCATCTGGCCGATCATGCGAGGGTCCTTGAGGTTGGAGGCACGTTGGGTCGGAAAGGGCCGGGTCGAAAAAGCCACGTCATCCTGAGGCGCCCGGCACCGCCGTGCCTCGAGGGACATCGGGGGAGCGTGGCATCCTGCGTGAGCATCCTTCGAGGCTCGCTTCGCTCGCACTTCAGAATGACGTCGTGACGAGCGGCAAGGTTCGGGGCCATAGGCGGCGTAAACGGGATGAGGGGCGGCGGCGGGCGGGCACGCAAGCCGCCGCCTCTCACCCGGAGGGGCGCGTCACTCTCCACCGGGGCAGGAGTGACGCGTCGCTTCGGGATCCTTCAGGCGAAGGGGCGCACCCTCACTTCAGCTTCGGGCACTGTTCGCCGGGATCGACATTCTCGAAGGTCGACATGATGGAGACCGAACCGTCGCCCTTCACCTGGCCGAGATACATGGTGAGGGGCGCGTGGCGCTGCTTGTTCATGACGATGGTGCCGCGCGGGCCTTCCACCGCGACCTCGGCCAGCGCCGGGATCACCTTGGCGGCCTCGGTTGTGCCGGCCTTTTCTACCGCCGCCTTGTAGGCGTAGACCGCTTCATACTGCGGCACCGAGAGTTCATTCGGCGTCCTCAGCTCCGCCCCGAACTTCTTCTCCATCGCGGCGAGGAAGGCCTTGTTGGCCGGGGTGTCGATATTGGTGAAGTAGGAGCCGGCGATGTAGATGCCCTCGGCATCGGGGCCCATGGACTTGGCGGTGCCCTCATCCACGGCGAGGTTGCCATAGAGCGCCTTGATGCCCGCCGCGCGCAGCTGCTTGGTCAGCGTCACATTCGGCGCGCCGCCGGCGGTGGAGGTGATGATGGCGTCGGGATTGGCGGCCTTCACCTTGGCGAGGATGGCGGTCCAGTCGGTGGCGTCCATTGGGGCGTACTCGTCGCCAACCACCTTTCCGCCGGCCTTCTCGATATATTCCTTGGTGAAGGCCAGCATGCCGCGCCCGAAAGCGTAGTCCGAGCCGATCAGGAAATAGGTGTTGGCACCTTCCTTGTTGAAGAAATCTACAATCGGGGCAACCTGCTGCTCAGGCACCCACGCATTGATATACATGTAGGGATTGCAGGAGCGCCCTTCGTAAAACGATGTGTAAATATAGGGGATTTTGCCGCGGTTGACGATTGGCAGGCCGGCATTGCGGGCGGCCGAGGTCTCCATTGCAACGATCGCATCTACCTTTTTCTGAAAGATCAGTGAGTCATAAGCCTTCTGCGCGCCGGCCGCACCGGAGGCGTCATCGGCGACTTCGAGCACCACCTTCTTGCCCAGGATGCCACCCTTGGCGTTGATCTCCTCGACCGCCAACTCCGAAGCCTGTACGACGGAGGGCGCGACCACCGAATTGGCGCCGGACAGGCCGACGGGGATGCCGATGGTGATGGTGTCGTCGGCGGCGAGCGCCGGCCCGGTGAGCAGGCCGGCGGCAAACACGCCGGCCATCAGCAGGGAACTACGGGACATAGGCTTTCTCCGGAAGGTTATGGATTGTTGTTCAGCGGTGGAGGGCGGGGCTCAGTACCAGCCCCGGGAAATGTCGGAACCGAGCATCTCGGCATAAATATCGGTGCGCCGGTCGCGCAGCACCTGGTTGAAGTCGTTCCAGTTGCGGGCGCGGCGGGCGGCGCCGAGGTCGATCTCGGCGGAGACGATCTCCTCGCCGTCGCGGCTCGCCGGGCCGGCGGCGGGCCAGCCGGTGTAGCTGATGATGAGGCTCTGCCCCTCGAAGGGCTGGCCGCGCTCGGTGCCGATGCGGTCGGCGCAGGCGATGTAGAGCGAGTTGGAATGGGCGGCGCCCATGGCGAGGATGTTGGCCATTGCCTCGCGCCCCTCGGCCTGGCCGGGGATCGGCACCCAGTTGGTCGGCACGCAGACAATGTCCGCGCCCTGCAGCGCCTGCAGGCGATAGGTCTCGGGGAACCAGCCATCATAGCAGATGGCGACGCCGATGCGCCCCAGCGGGGTCTGGAACACCGGGAAGCCGTTATTGCCGGGCTCGAAGAACAGGTTCTCGTTGCCCCACAGATGCATCTTGCGATAGGTGCCGATATGGCCTTCAGGCCCGATCACCACCGCGCTGTTGTAGAGCGCGGTGCCCTCGCGCTCGGTGATGCCGGCGACGATATGCAGGCCGCGCTCCTTGGCGATCTTAGCCCAGGCGAGGCAGGTCGGTCCGTCCGGGATGGTCTCGGCCAGGGCGAAGGCTTCCTCGCGGGTGTCGAACACGTAGCCGGTATTGGCCAGCTCCGGCAGCACGACCAGCGTGGCGCCGTCATCGGCCGCCCGAGCGATGAGATCAAGCGAATGAGCGACATTGGCGTTGGTGTCGCCGAAGCGCGGCTCCATCTGGATGCAGGCGACGCGGACAAGGCTGGAAACCGGCATGGAGGCACACCTCTGCGATCGTGGCGCAAGCAACGCCTCGGTGGAAAAGCCCTACACACAGGTTCACACCTGCGCTGAGCGGCCAAATTTTTCAGGATTTTCTCAGCAATACTGCTGATGGCGCATCATTGTTTAGGACGAGCGTGTCGTCAATTTCACTGCTGATCGAATTATAAGCATATTAATGCAAAAAGTTTATGCGGCTGTAGTGTTTTTGGTCACGTCGCATGCAGTAGAAGACGATCGCGTGATCGAAGCTCTAAGCCGGAGGGTCGCCCACGCTTCTGCGGATGTAGTCGCGATAAGCTGTGAATAAGCTGAGACAGGCCCCGCCGGGGAGCTGCCATGGCGTTCGGCCCACTGCCGAAGAGCGTGATGGACGAAATCGAGACTATTCTCCAGCGTCTGCCCGAGGGTTCTCCACGCGCTCAATGATGGCTCGTCCTACATCTCGGCCGATCTCGCCATGTGGCTCGATGTCGGATTGAGAAGAGGAATATAGGGCGGCAGAAACAGATCCTATGGCCTGCTGCCGGTTTCGTGGACACCGAGATAAGGTGTTCAACGGGACTGGAGAGCGGGAATGCAACGACGGAGGTTCAGCCGCGAGTTCAAGCTTGAGGCTGTGAGATTGGTGAAGGATCGGGGCGTTGCCGTTGCGCAGGCTGCCCGCGACCTGGATGTGCACGAGAACGTGCTGCGTAAATGGGTTCGCGAGGCTAAGCCGAAGCCGCTGACGGCGCATTAGGTCAAAAACTTCAACGAAAACAATGCGTAAGGCCCGGTAACAGCCGGGCCTTTTTGTTGGTCGCCAAGGATCGGGGCGGGCAAGCTAAGTGCTTGAAAAGACGAGCAGCGGCCGGGACGGGCGGCGCGGCGACGCGACCACAGCGCGACCACGGCGCGACCACAGGAGCGACCATAAATGAAGACTGATGAAGACCTTATCGACGGCCTTTCAGGCATAGCCCTATATCTCGGCTGGTCGAAAAACCGCGTGAAGCACGCCTGCCGCGATCACGGGTTGCCCGTTTTTCGTATCGGCCGCCGGGTGTTCGCGCGCAAGTCGACCATTACGCGGTGGCTTTCCGATCTGGAGGCAACCATATCGCCCTCCAACGTCGCGCCCAACCAGCCCGAGGGCGGCAAGCAACTCGATATGTTCGACGGCAGCGACGCCGATGGGTAGCGCGAGCATGCTTCCCGTCGTGAGCGTGTCGGACGGCATCGTGATTGCCTCCAGCCTCGACGTGGCCGCCTACTTCGACGTGGATCACCGCGCGGTGCTGCTGGCGGTGGACGGCCTCTTGCTGGAGGCTCACGAGGTGGCGGTGGCGCACTTCCGGGAGCATCACGGCGAGCGCCGGCACTACGACATGACGCGCGGCGGGCTGGCGCTGCTGGCACGCTCGCTGAACGGCCCGCAGGTGGCGCGGTGGCGCGAGCGCTATCTTGACGCCTTCGACCGGCAGCAACGCGCGATGGGGCAGGGCGGCGCGCTCCCGGCTCGCCAACATCAGCCGGCGCGCGGGCCGTCTCCCGCCATGGTGCCGGCGATGCCGGCCGGCGCCGCGCCGCTCACCATGTCGAGCCGGGAGATTGCGGAACTGCTGGGCAACCGGCACGACAACGTCAAGCGCACCATCGACACCCTTGCCGAGCGAGGCATCATCGGCCGCCCTCAATTTGAGGACCGCCCCTTCACCGACGCGCAGGGCAAGTCGCGGTCGGAAAAGGTCTACCTGGTCGGCAAGCGAGACAGCTACGTGATCGTGGCGCAACTCTCGCCGGAGTTCACGGCTGCGCTGGTCGATCGGTGGCAGAAGCTGGAGGAGCAGCACGCGCACCCGGCGGCGCTGTTCAACCCTTCTGATCCGCGCGTGGTCGCTGCCTTCCTCGCCCATTGGCATCAGGAGGCGTCAACGGCGCAGGCGGCCCTTGCCGACGCCACGGGCGCGCTGGCGCAGATAGAGGCGGCGCAGGGCTCGCTCAGCATCACGGACGCGGCCAAGGCCCTATCGCACCCGGTGAAGCCGTTCTTCGCCAAGCTGTACCGCAACCGATGGACCTATCGGCGCGGTGGTAAGGGCGACTGGCTGGCGCACGCCGATAGGTGCCGCGCTGGTCTGATGGATCATCGGCCCGTGACCTATGAGCGCGACGGCCAGCGGGTGCTCGGGACGCAGGCCATGGTGACACCGAAGGGTCTGCGGGTGCTCGCCGACAGGCTCGCGACGGATCCTTCCTGGCAGGACTGACAGGCGCGGCGCGATGCACCCGCCGGGGGGGGAGGATCGAGCCGAAAACGATGTCGGTTGAAGACCGGCGCCGTTCAAAAACTTCCGCAAAACCATAAATACATCGCGAGAATCACGCCATGGCGAAGGGTCGACCGCCCAAGAACCCGCATCTACGCTTGATTCAGGGCACGCATAGACCCTCTCGGCATGGTGCTGAATGGTCGACAAAACAGGCCGAAAACGGCACAAAAAGCGGCTTCGGGCCGCTCAAAAGACCCCCCGGATTGCGCGGCCGGGTGCTTGCCGCCTGGAACCAGTACATTGCCCCGGCGACGTGGCTGGACGGATCACGCGAGCCGGCCGCCATCGCCTTCTGTGAGCTATGGGGCGAGTTCAAATCGAAGCCGTCGGCGTTCGCTTCCGCCCGTCACACGCAGCTGCGCGGCCTGATGCGCGATCTTGGTCTCAATGATCCGCGCAACAGGCCCCCGAGACCGGCAGCGCCCCGCGACGAGTTCTTTGACGACTAGCCATGACGAAGCAGAACGGGGCCGCCGAGCGGCAACGGCGGTATCGCGCGCGCGCCAAACGCCACACTGCGGTGCTTCAAGTGGCGGTTGATCTAGGGCCGCTCGCGGATGCACTGGTGTCGGAAGGTCTTCTAGGCGAGTGGGATGCAGAAGACCGTGCGCGAATAGCCGAGGCGCTGGAGAAGCTGGTGGCCCTATGGGCGAAGCGTTACGCATAACGCGGTGGCGAAACGCGCTGTGCTAGTTCTGGTGCAAATCATTACTGGGAGCGGTTCCGAATGAACCACATGGAAATCAGCCGGGCCTATGAATCGAACCTGCGGGCGAAAGACTTCATCCGCTGGGTGATGGCCGAGGGAAGCGCCGAAACGCCCGGCGAGGCGCGCGAGATATTCGCCGCCCGCTATCCGCACTCCAAGAACCTGGACCTCATCACCCGCGACGCGGTGCCGGCCGCATCGAGCGGCGGCAGCACGTGGGGACAGCAGCTTGTCGGCATCAACGTGTTGGTGAGCGAATATGTGGGCGTGATCCGGCCGCGCACCGTGCTGGGCCGCATTCAGGGCTACCGCAAGGTGCCTTTCGAGGTGCGCTATCCCATCGCGACGGCCGGCGTGCCGGCGGCATGGGTGGAGGAGGGCGGCGCCATCCCGGTGCGCGCCATGGCCTTTTCCGAAGGCACCATGCAGCGGTCCAAGATCGGCGGCATCGTCGTGCTCACCGACGAAATCGTGCGGTCTTCCGCGCCGGACGCAGAGGCGCTTGTCGAACAGGACATCACCGCCGGCATCGTCGAGTTTTCGGACGGCCAGTTACTCGACCCGACGCATGCCGGCAGCGGCAACGTCTCGCCGGCCTCGATCACCTATGACGCGCCGAGCATCACGGCCAGCGGCTCGGATGCCGACGCGGTGGCGAGCGACCTCAAGGCCCTTCTCGACCTGATCACCACGGGCATGGCGGCGCCGTACTTCATCATGTCCCGGCGCACGGCGACGCACATCGCCAGCCTGGACAATCCCCGGTGGGGCAACATCACCATGGGGCCGAACGGCGGCATGATCTGGGGAATTCCGGTGCTGACCACGACCGAGATGCCGAAGGACGGCGAGAGCCCCGAGGGCAACATCATCGTGGCCCTGGACGCGGCCGAGCTTCAGGTGGCGGACGATGGCGCCGAGGCCAACGTCTCCCGCGAGGCGTCGCTGCAGATGCTCGACAATCCGACCGGCAACTCTGTCGACCCGGCCGCCACGTCCGTGGTGAGCCTTTTCCAAACCAACTGCATCGGCGTGATGGTCATCCGCTTCCTGCGGTGGCAGATGCGCCGCGCCGGCGCCGTCGCCTACATCGCCGGGGTGCCCTACTGATGGACCGGGCGGCGCGCATCGTGCGGATGGAATCCCGCCTGATCGTGCGGGACGTGCGCGAGGACATGCGGGAGATCGAGGGGCTCGCCACGGCCGGCGTACTCGACCGCGTCGGCGACATCATCGAGCCGCGCGGCGTCCGGGTGAAAAACCCCATCCCCCTGTTGTGGCAGCACGACCACGCGAAGCCGGTGGGCACCGCGTCGCTGATGGCGCCGACCAAGGACGGGGTGCGGTTCAAGGCCAAGCTGCCGCACGTGAAGAATCCCGGCGCGTTGCAGGACCGCGTGAACGAGGCGTGGGACAGCATCAAGGCCGGCATTATCACGGCCGTGTCCATCGGCTTCCGCCCGGTGCCGGGGAAGGTCGAGGCCATAGCCAACGGCGGCATGCGGTTCATGGAGGTGGAGATTTTCGAGCTCTCTCTCGTGACGGTGCCGGCGATGCCGCTCGCCGAGATCGACATGGTGCGCGGGGTGCGTGTGGTGGCGCTCGACGCGCCGGGCCGTGGCCGCGTGGTCAAGCTCGACAAGCCTCTCAGACACAAGAACGCATGACGGTGGCCGCGTTCGGCACATCATCGTCAGCGAGGCGGCCCGGCTTATCGGGTTCCCAGCCGGGCCGCCGCCGGTCTTCCAGCCGCCCGGGGGGGGTGGTGGCGTCAAAAACCTGCCATGCCTCAGTACCGGCGTCCCCATAGAAGAAACGCGCGTGCAGAATTGAGGACATTTTTCCGATGGCACTGATCGCGAAAATGAAGGTCGAAGGGCTGGCGGACCTCGAAAAGGCGCTGGGCCAGTTCAGCAAGGCGACGCAGCGCGGCGTGCTCACGCGGGTGCTCAAGAAGGCCGCCAAGCCCATCGAGAACATGGCGAGGAACCTGGCCCCCGTCGACAGCGGAGAATTGCGGGACAGCATTGAGACCGTCGTGGTGCGGGGCAACAACGCCGGAAAAGCGGCGTTCGCGAGCACCATGCGGGATGGGGGAACCCGCGCAGATGCCGCCGCCGCCGCGCATGCCGCGAACGCGAAGGTGGCGGGCCGGGGCACCTCTGCCACCGTTCGCGTGAGGGCGACGGCGCCGCACGCGCACCTTGCCGAGTACGGCCATATGGCCACGAAAGACGGCCATGAGTTCCGGGTGGACGGACAGCCTTACATGGGGCCGGCGCTGCGGGCAGAGGACGACCGCGCGGTGCGCGTCATGGCGGCGGACCTCAAAACAGAGATCGAGAAGACCGCGCGGCGCGTCGCCAAGCGGGCAGCGAAGAAGGCGGCAGGCAATGGCTGATCTGACAATCAAGCTCGATGTGCATCGCGTCGTCGCGGTGGAGCGATATGCGGGCAAGACGTTGAACGAGATCCTGCGTGACGTGGAATCGGAAGCCGGCATGTCGCTTACCGTGCTTCGCGGCATGTTGGCGGCAGGAACTCAGCCCGGATATCTGGCAGCCATGGAGGTGGGCGTTTGTGAACCGGACAGAGACCGCGCCGATGCACTCTTGGCGAGGCACGGCATAGCGGCGTGCGCCGCGGCGGCGGGCGCTGCGCTTGCCCACTTCTTGCGCAGCCTCGAAAAGCCGGGCACGTGACATGGCTGTTTCGGCGGGAGGAATCTATGTCGACCTGGGCTTGAACAGCGCCCGGTTCAATGACGGCATCAAGAAGGCCGGCAAGGAGCTCAACACGTTCGGCGGCCGGGCGCAGAAGGTCGGCGGCGTGGCCCGCGCGGCGCTCGCCGGCATCGGCGACGGAATGAAGCTCGCGCTCGCCGGGTTCACGGTGGCGGGCATCGGCGCGGGGTTCAAGGCGATCACGTCGGACCTCGCCCAACTCAACGCCGAGGCGAAGCGGGCAGGCGTAGGCGCCGAGGCGTTCCAAGAGCTCGCCTATGCGGCGCGCCAGTCCCTTGTGAGCGTCGACGCCCTTACGGACGGTCTGAAAGAGCTATCCCTGCGGGGAGACGAGTTTGTCACCACGGGCGGCGGCAGCGCGGCGGAAGCGTTCCAGCGCCTGGGCTATGGCGCCGACGAGTTGAAGGAGAAGCTCCGCAACCCGGCGGACCTGTTTCAAGAGATCATCGACAAGCTGGCGCAGATTGACCGCGCATCGGCTATCCGCATCGCCGACGAGCTTTTCGGCGGCACCGGCGGCGAGCAGTTCGTGCAGATGTTGGACCGAGGTGTCGGGAGCGTCGGCAAGCTGCGAGCCGAGGCGCGGACAACCGGCAACGTCATTTCCGCCGAACTGATCGAGAAAGCCGCCGAGGTGGACCGGCAGTTTGCCAGCATCGCGGCGACGGTGGGCAACAACGTCAAGGCGGCGATCGTCGCGGCGGCGAATGCCCTGGCGCCCTTCCTCGACATGCTCAACAAGGTCGAAAACCAGTCGACCAACACGTTGCAGCGTCGCGCCGATCTGCTTCGCGAGGCTCTGAAGCGGTATGAGAACTACGGGTTCAGCGATTCATTTGTCGCCGACCGTAAGGCCGAGCTGAAGCAGCTTGATGACCTGATCGCGACGCGCCCGCCATCCGTCACCATCACGCCGACCGTGCCGACGCAGGCCGTTCCGAACAAGGGCGGCGCCAAGGGCACGGGCGGCAACGATCGCGACCAGGCGACCGTCTATCGAGATCTTATCCAGGCCGCCAATGAGCGCATTGCGCAGTTGCAGGTCGAACAGCAGGCGCTTGGCTTGACGGCGGGCGCGGCGGAGGCCTTGAGGCTCAAGGAGGATCTGCTGGCGCAGGCCGCTCGGGAGGGGATCGACCTTTCGCCGGACCAGATTTCAAGTCTGGAAGCAAAGACGCGGCTCTACGGGCAGATGACCGAAGAACTAAACCGCGCGGCAGAAGCGCAGATGCGCCTGCAGGAGGGCATGGCCGAAGTTAAGGGGATCGCTGCGGACGCTCTGAGCGGCTTCGTGTCGGACCTTCGACAGGGTGCCAGCACGGCGGATGCGCTCGAAAACGCTTTGAATCGTGTGCTCGATCGCGTTCTAGAGTTGGCGCTGCAATCGGTCCTCAATGGGCTTTTCTCAAGTTTGGGCGGCGCGGCTGGTGGCGCTGCTGGGGGCGCCGGCGGGGGGTTGCTCGGCGCGTTGCTGGGGTTCAAGAACGGCGGGATAGTCCACGCGGCCACCGGCGGGCGCATCAGCGGGCCTGGCACCGGCAAGTCCGATAGCATTCCGGCGCGGCTTTCCAATGGCGAGTATGTCGTGAACGCCGAGGCGACGCGAAAGAACTTGCCTCTATTGGATGCCATCAACCGCAATATCCTGCCGCACCTCGCTGACGGCGGCATGGTGCCGAGTTTCCCGGATTTCCGCCCGGCCATGCAGCACGGTGCCCGCGCGGGCGGTGGCGCGCTTGTTGTCAACGTGTCGGTGCAGACCTTGCCGGGCACCACGGCAAGCGTGAGCCAGAGCCGGGGCGCGGACGGGTCCGTGAATATCGCGGCTACAGTGCGAAAGCTGGTCGAAGAGGAAATGGTGAGCCAGTTCCAAGGCAACGGGCGCGGGGCGCAGGCCGCCCAGCGATCCTTTGGCCTTCGGAGGGCGACGGCATGAGCGACGCGGCGGACCTTCGCGAAATGTTCGCCGACCGGCTGATGGCCCGCGCGGCGAGCACCTTGGAGACGATGGGCGTTGGACACGAGGCCATCGCGAGGGCGTGCCTTCTGGTGGCCGTCGCCGCCATGGCGAAGGGCGACAGCATCGAGGCCGGCCGGGTGCTGCTGGAGAACGTCCTGGCCGGCTACAACGCCAGCATGGGAACGGACGAGGCGCGGCACTAGCCGAAGGGCCGCGCGGAACGTCAGCCCCGCGCGGCCTTCTCCAGAGCTTCCGCCATCCGGGTGCGCCTTGCCGCTTGCTTCTTGGCGAGAGGCTGAATAGCCGCCGCCCCCCCCCAATTGTAGGACATCAGATGACCGAGCAACGGACGGGCGCGCACGCCCGCAGCCGGCCGATCGTGCTCACCCCGGCGCTGGCCGAACGGTTCTGGCAGAAGGTGGACGTCTCAGGCGGGCCTCATGCCTGCTGGTTGTGGAAGGGGGCACGCTGCAGCAACGGCTATGGACATATCAGCGCGCCGCGCCCTCTTCGGACAACGTGGAAGGCGCATCGGGTCTCCTACCTGCTGAACAAGGGCGATCCCATCGGCTGGTGCGTCTGCCATCGTTGCGACGTGCCGATGTGCGTCAATCCCGCTCATTTGTTTCTAGGGACCGTAAAGGACAACACCGCCGATATGCTGGCGAAGGGCCGTCCGACATGCCTGGGATCGCGACGGTATCCCCGGCTGGCCCAGTCAGTTCTGCGAGGAGAGCAAATCGCAAGCGCTAAGCTGACGGCGTCACAGGTTTCGGAGATCCGGGCGCGGGCCGCCGGTGGCGCCAACAGCACCGAGCTGGGGGTGTTGTATGGGGTGGATTCCAGCACCGTTCGACAGATCGTTCGCCGGGAGATTTGGCGCCACGTCGAATAGGCGCGCGGAAACCCCCATCGGCTTGCCGGCCGTGGGGTTCGCGTCTAGTCTGTGATTTGGTGGCTTAGCAGCACCCGAAGCGGACCCTTGCCGGGGTTTGCGCTTCATCCGCGATAGGAGCGCTCGGCTTGCCGGCCTTGCACTCCGAATAACGACGGGCTCACGACCTGTGAGCGCCGACCGGCTCACTATGCCGGGCGGCCACGGGCCATGCAATAGCCCTTTTGGGCAAAAGCTCGTGGGTGCGTTCTCGCGGACGTGCTGCTAACCGCCCGGCGCCAGTGACGTTCGCTGGCAATCGGAGCTTACGTTTTAGCAGGCGTGCAAGCTCCCCGGTTCTTAGCAGGCCGGTTCTAGACCGCGAGCAAACCCATGTTCCTCGATACAGCCTATGGCGGCCCTGCGCCGTCACCACGCCGCGATCACCACGCGATGCGCGCCGACCTCACCGACATCATCGAGCGCGCCATAGCGGCGCTGGACGCCCTGGAAGGCGATCCCGACCTTGAAGCCGCTGGGGACTATCTGGACGCCAGTTATCCCGAATGGAGCGGTGCCCCGCCCGTGCTCAACGACGGGCGAGGGATGCCGTTCGAGGATGCCGAAGAAAGCGGCGATCTGGAGCCGAGCCTCGGTGCGCCCGAGGCCGGCCTTGGGGGCGCCAGATACTGCAGCGGGATAGGCCCGGTGGTCGCCTCGGGCGAGCCTCAGCGTTCGCAGTTGCATTGGGCGGACGGCGGCCAAGATGAGCGCGAAGACGAGCACGACGGCGCCGAGCCCGACAGCGACGGCGAGATGGACGACTTTCGGGAGGATGACGACCCGGAGGAAGACAGCGACCCGCACGGCGGCGCCGACGACGATGACAACGGCGTCGCGGACGACGGGGGGTGTTGATGACGAACATGGCACTCATCATCAAGTCGGCAGAGCGTGATTTGGCCATTGCCGGCCACTTGGTCCGGGGACTGATGCTTCTGACCGAGGAGCTTGTTCCAGACGACAACGTCTGCGACGCACTCGCCGCGATGAACCTCAAGGCCAAGAAGCACATCGAAGGTGCTATGGCCTCGCTGACCGTGCTGACTTCGCTGACCGAGATCGAGCCGGCGAAAGGCTCACAGCCCCGCGTGGCCGACTGAAGCGCGCGCCCGGCGCCGCCTCGCGCTGGCGCCGGGCGCTCGGCACGACATGAGCTTTCCCGCAACATATTGAGCATACGCAGCTTTTCCGGCTTTCCGAAAGCTGCATGCGACAAGAGAGGCCCACACCATGGCGAGCGTAGCTAAGCGCAAGAGGCAGCATAACGGCGTAGAGTCGGAAACGTGGGTTGTTCGATATACGGACCAATCCGGCAAGCGCCGGTTGAAGACCTTTGACAAGAAAAAGGACGCTGATGCCTTTAGGTCTCAGGTAGATATTGACGTCAGAGACGGAACACATGTTGCTCCGTCACAGTCGGTTACACTTGGACGCGCGATGGATGCTTATCTGGAAGATTGCAAGGCGCGTTGGAAACGTGGCGAGTTGGCGGGCAATACGCTCTATGGATACGAGACAAAAGCGAAGGGTATCTCGGAGAATCTTCGGCGGCGACGCCTGACCGAACTAACCGGCCTGATGGTCGAAGACTTCGCGAACGAGATGCGGGTGCGCTATTCAAAGCGAACCGTGCAGATGTTTGTTTCTGTGGTTTCCCTCTCTATCGGATATGCGATCCGTCGCCGTTGGCTCAAGGTTAACCCGCTCATTCACGATAGGGTGCGCATGGTCGTGGGCGAACGGGAAGCCGTAAGCATTCCCAGCAAGGCGCAGATTGGACAGTTGATCAATTCAATCGCCACGCAGGAGAAGCGCCCGTATCTCACCGGGCCGCGCGGCGAGAGCCCGATAATTCGAGCGGCGATCGTTGCGCTTGGCATTTTCGGCGGACTGCGGCGCGGAGAGATGGCCGGCCTTCAGTGGGAGGACGTCGACTTTATCGAGGGCGTGCTGCGGCTACGCCATAGTTATTCACGCATCGACAAGTTGAAGGCGCCGAAGACAAAGGCGGGCAAGAGATCTGTTCCTATGTCATCGCCGATCCGCGCGGTTCTACAGCAGATTTGGGAGGGCCACGGTCGACCGACCGCAGGGTATGTGTTGACCGGGCGTCGAGGGCTCCCCTTTTGCCCGAACAAACTTACCAGTTTCCACTGGCCGGCCACCATGAAACATGCCGGCCTGCTCGACGAGAAGGGTACGCCTCTCTTTAGCATGCATGAAATGAGACATGCGTATGTAAGCTTGCTTGCCGAGCAAAACCTCCCTCCGCTGGTCATATCCAGGTTGGTCGGGCATTCAAAAATCGCGGTGACTATGGACGTGTACGCCCATCTCTTCCCGGAAGATAATTCGGGCGCCCAGGCTGTCGAACGCGCCGTCGCTCAACTTGGCGGCGCGACCATGCTGCCGCCAATCGCCGCTATGGACGCGACCACGGCGCGACCGTAGGCGATAAGTGCCTGTACTGTCGGGGATTTAATAGTAAAGGCAAGGCGGATCCTCAGCATGCCTTTCCCGGGCAGGGTCAGATGAAGCCCGAGCAGCTCGAGATTGACCGGCTGCGCAGGGAAGTGGCCAAGCTGAAGGCGGAGCGCGACATCTTAAAAAAGGCCGCAGCCTTCTTCGCGAGGGAAGCGATATGAAGTTCGCCTTCATCGCGAAGCACCGGAGCATCTGGCCGGTGGCATGGCTATGCGACGCTCTGGATGTCTCGCGGTCGGGCTTTCATGCCTGGCTCAATCGCAGCCCCAGTGCGCATGCCCGGCATGATGACGTGCTCGCGACGGCGGTCGACCGGAGCTTCAAGAGCAGCGATCGGACCTATGGTGCACGACGGGTCTGGCACGATGTGCTGGCGGAAGGGCTCTCCTGCGGGCTGCATCGGGTTGAACGGATCATGCGGGAGCGTGGGTTGCGAGCCCGGCCGCGCCGTCGTGGGTTGCCGAAGGATGTCGGCGTGCGGGCAGCCGCGTCTGACAATCTGCTCGACCGCGCCTTCGAGGCCTCGGCCCCGAACCAGAAATGGGTGGCGGACTTCACCTATATCTGGACCGCGGAGGGCTGGCTCTACGTTGCCGCCGTCGTCGACCTGTTCTCACGACGTGTCGTCGGCTGGGCGATGAAGGCAGAGATGACGGCGCAGCTCGTCACCGATGCCCTCATTATGGCGATCTGGCGCCGCGGCAAGCCGGACAGCCTGCTGCATCACTCCGACCAGGGCAGCCAATATACGAGCGAGCAGTTCCAGCGACTGATGGCTGACCACGGCATCACCTGCTCGATGAGCCGATCGGGCAACGTCTGGGACAATGCTGCGATGGAGAGCTTCTTCTCGTCGCTGAAAACCGAGCGGACAGCCCGCAAGGTCTACAGGACGAGGGATGATGCCAGGGCCGACGTGTTCGACTACATCGAGCGCTTCTACAATCGCCGGCGCAGGCACTCGACATTGGGCTATCTCAGCCCCGTCGAGTTCGAGGAGCGAGCCAAATTAGCTTAACCTCGTGTCCACAGAACCGGCAGCAGGCCAGTCCAGCTGTTTTTAGGGCTGCTGCGCAGCAAGCGAAAGCGCGGCTATCACGCAATTTCCAGAGATGCGGCGAACCGTGCATCAGCGCCGGTGTTTCGCGTGCCGGACGAAGCGGCCGGGAAATTGGCGTCCAACAACGGCATCGAGATGGCCTCGCCCAATAGCCGCGCTACCGCGTGAGAACCGGCCCTATCTCACGGCCGAGCGTCTGCTGGCGGGCATGCTGTTGGTGCATGTCGCGCAGCATGGCCGCATGACGGTAGGTATCGGGCACGCGCCCGGGCTCGCGTAGATCGTCCGCGCTGAGGCGCCGGCGGCCCGCCTCGACGATCTTCACCAGCTCGTCAGCGAGCGTCCGATCCTTCTGCAGGACTTCGACCGCCTTGCCGACTGGCTGGGTGAGCACAACCGCCAGCTCGCGCGAGGGCGCTGGAATCGGTGTCGAAAGCCGGGCTTGTTCGGCGCGGTGCGCGCGCTGGATTTCGGAACGCTCATAGGCGAGGGCGTCGCCGTACTTTTCGACGGCCATAGCGAGGTCGACCACGGCGCCTTTGGCCTCGCGCCGCTCCTCGTCCTCTTTCCGCCAGAAGGTGCCGGCGCGGCCGGGAAGGGCGCCGATAGCTTCGGGATCGGCCTCGATAGACCTGGCGCGGTCGCGAGCCGTGGCGGCCGGGTTGTCAGCCGCCGCGATGGTGTCGAGCGTCGCCTGTATTGCCGCCCTGTCCCGATAGGCGAGTTCGCTGAGACCTTCAGCAGCGACGCGCGCGCCCTGTGCCCTGGGCGCTTCTCGTGCGCGTTGCTGGATCACGGCGTCGGAAAGGTCCGGCAGCGTCGTAGCCGCCATCAGCGTCGGGGCGATCGTGTAGGACTGCGCGATCATCAAGGGCGTTTCCCTTTAGGGTGTGTCACATGCTGGGCGTGATGCCGCGTGTTTGACCACGCTGCAGCCGCTCCTGCTCATGCTGCAGATTATGGCCGGCGGTGATCGTCGCGTTCGTGGCAGACATCGCCGCCCTGCTCGCTGCGAGGCGCCCCTGTTGCTCGGTGGGGACGCGGTGCGCCAGCTCGTGATCCTTGGCGCCGGTGTAGTTGCCGAAGCGGGCACGTAGCGCCTTGTCCACCTGTGCGATCTCGGCCCGAACCTCAAGGCTCATGCCGGCGACGACCTGCTGGCGTGCCTTGGAGTCTGTCGCGCCCCGGACCTGCTCGATGGCGCTCTGTGCGGCCGGCGTGAAGCCCGGCACCTCGATCGCCATGCGGGAACGGTTCTCGGTCTCGGCCTTGACCTCCTGGGCGCGATAGTTCGCGAGATTGCTCTGCAGAGCAAACGCGACGGCGCCGACATGGGCGACGGCATCGAGCGCGGCTTTGCGCTCGGCGCCGGCGGCGCTGAAGCGGTCCAGCATGCGCCCCGAGCCACGAAGCTCGCCGAAGGCTTCCGGGGTCTGGGAAATTTCTTGGCGAAGCTGCGCGCCCGTCCCGGCCTCGATACGCGCGCGGATCGTCGCGACGGCGCGGGTCGGATCGGTCCAGACCTTACGGGCCTCGGCCGCGAGTTCGGCAAGATCCTTTTCGACATGCGGCCGCGCCAAGGCGCGCCGCGTGGCGACCTGCTCGACGCTCTCGCTGAAGCTGGTGACAGCGGCGAACATGGGCGCGGGCTTCTCGGTCGGCGCCGGAATGGCCGGGGTGGCAATGACCGCCGGCGCCGCCGGCACCTGGTCGACCTTCGCCACCCGAGCCTGCTCGCGCCTCTCGGCCAGTTGCAGCGCGGTCGATACCGCGCGCACCTCGGACAGGCGCGGCGCTTCCTCGGCAAGCGCCTTTCGTCCCTCGGCCGGCGTGCGTTCCTCGATCGTGCGCGCGGCCAGCTCGTCAGCCTTGTCTGTGAACGCGGCAAACCCGTAACGGGCATTAAGCGCGTTGTTCACGGCGCGGATTTCCGACATGAGGCCGGCATCCTGGCGCAGCATGTCCACGCCCTTGCGCCACGCATCCTCGCCGCCCTGCTGGCGCAGCGAGCGCAGCGTGTCGAGCTGCTGCACCGCCCTCTGTGTAAGCGCCGGAATGGCGACACCCATCGCCTCACGCCGGCGCTCTTCGGCCGCGACATGCCGGGCCTCGGTGTTGCGCCAGGCAATGGCCTGCATGCGCGCGAGCGTCGCCACCTCGGGGACCGCAAGCATGGCTTCCTCACGCTGCGAACGGGCAGTGCGGCCGTCAATGAGGCGGCTCGATCCGCGCAAACCGCCGAAGCTCTGCGGGCGCTGAACAACCTGTTCGGACAGCCGCGCCGTGTCACCCTGCAGGCGCAGCGCCGCACCCGTGATCGCCTGCCGCGCGCCCTCGGGATTGCGGTAGATCCGCGCCAGCCGGGCCGTCAGTTCGGCGTCATTGTCGCGCGCCTCGGCACTCTGCAGGAAGCGCGCCCGGGCCGCCTCAATCAGCGGCCCGGCGTGCTCCCTCGCACCCGCAATGAGGGCGGGGCGCTCCGGCCCGATCCGATCCTCGGCGACAACCGCGGCCGTCTTGTGAATGTCGGTCGCGACTACCGGGACCGTTTCGGCCGCACGGCCGATACCGATCCGCTGGAATGCGTGCTCGGCACGGCTCCACAAATCCGCGAGCGCTTCGCGATGCTGGGCAAGCCGCGCCGCCTGCTTCTCGACAACGGCCGCGAGCGCCGGCCCGATGTCGCGCAACACCTCGAAGCCGCGACGCTCCAGGAAGGCGTTCGCATGATCGCGGTACAGCGGCTCATTCTCAAAATCGAGCGTCGTCGTCTTGGCGCCGGAACGCGAGAGCTGCTTTTCGATCTGCTCGAAGGTCACGCTGGCCGCATCGCGTACCTGCCACTCATTGCGATGTGTGAGCGTGCCATCGGGCAGGGTGACGGGCTGGGAGCCCAGATGCTGAAGCTCGATCTTCGTACCGGGCTCGGCACCGCTCGCCTGCAAGGCGCGCTCAAGGTCGACACCCCACACCGTGTTGCGCACGCCCTTGTCGTTCTCCAGCGTCACGAAGTAGCTCATCTTGTTCGACGGTTCGTGCTCATAGGGCGCCGGCCCGTGCGCGACCAGACGGCCGGCGCGCGGGTTGGAGAACTCGTCCTGTGCCGCATACATCGTGACGCTATGGCGATGACGGCTCATCGCCACATAGGTCAGATGCTGGTCCATCATCGACGACGCCAGCACGAAGGCATGATCGACGGTCGCGCCCTGCGATTTGTGAATCGTGGTCGCATAGCCATGGTCGATGTTGCGATAGGTGTCGGTTGTGAACGTCACCTCGCGGCCGGCATCGAGGCTCACGGTCAGGCGCGGATTGCCCGCCTCGTCCGCGGTCGCAACGACCGTTCCGAGCATACCGTTCTTGACGCTCTGGCGCTCCAGCTGCGGCGCGGTCGGCTCTGTGAAGCTCGCATTCTCCAGGAACAGCATGCGGTCGCCGGCGGCGAACTCGCGGGTGCCCGTCTGCGTGGTGAAGCTGCGCGCCTCGGACAGTTCGCCGGCCTGCTGAAGCACGCCGCGCAGGCTTTCATTGAGTGCGCGAACATTGGCATTGGTGTGCGCCAGCACGATCAGCTCGTCGCCGCGTAGCGTCTCGCCCTTGGCTTCCTTCTGCGTCTTCACCTCGGCCCGCCGCTGCGTCCAGTCCGCCACCAGCGCGGCCCGCGCCGTGTCCTGAGTGTCCGCCTGCCGTACGGCGCCGTGCTCGTTATAGGCGGCAAGCGCCTGGCCGAACTTCTCGGCATTGCCGCTGGCGAAGTTGCGCGACGCCTCCTGCATCCAGTCCTCGCGCTGACGGCGCACGCCGACAAGGTGCTTGGCCCCAATACGGTCAATGATGGCGCGGAACGCCGCGCCGGCCTGGATCGGTTGGAGCTGCTGGGCATCGCCCACAAGCACCAGTTTCGCGCCGGCCTCTTCCACGGCGGTGACGAACCGCGCGAGCTGGCGCGACGACACCATGCCGGCCTCGTCGATGACGAAAACGTCGCCCTTCTGCAGCGGCGCGTTGCCGTTCTTCCACGCAAGTTCCCACGACGCGAGAGTGCGCGAGGCGATGCCGGAGCTTTCCTCAAGACCTTCCGCCGCCTTGCCGGACAGGGCCGCGCCGAACACCCGGCGCCCCTCATCCGTCCACGCCACACGGGCCGCTTCCAGCAAGGTAGATTTACCCGCGCCGGCATAGCCGACGACGGCGGCAATCGCGCTGTTTCCGGTGACGTGGCGGACGGCCTCAACCTGTTCCTCGTCGAAACGGAACGGACGCGAAGCGTCTTTCGTCTCGACGGCGCGAACGGCCTTCATCACCACCTTCTCGCTGACGCCGAAGCGGCGAACAGCGGCGAGCCGGTCGGCGGCTTCCGCCATGCCGTGCTCCACCTTCATCATCTCGCGCGTGGTGTAAATGGCGGGCTCGGCCTTGCGGCCAATCGACTTGTCCGCCGGCACGGCCGGACGCAACAGGCACAGCTCGGGGCTTTGCAGAACGGCGGCCTTGATGTTCTGGAACACCGCGATGTCGTCGACATGGCGATGCAGCGCGCGAGCGATATCCTGCTCTGTGAACGTCGACTGCTGGTCGCTTATCAGCGTGATCAGCTGGGACGGATCGGCCGCAAGACGGTCGGCCGTCTGCTGACGTTCAGCCTCGCGCGCCGGCGCGAAGTGCGTCGCTTTGCCCTCGCGCACCATGGCCGCCAAGGTCGTTCCAAGATGGCGCTGCGGCTTGATGTCGAGCCCGCGTTCCACATAGGAGCGCATGTCGATCTGGATGTCGTGACCGGCAAGCGCCAGATGGCGGTTCGCCGTCTCGGCCCATCCGAGTTTCCACGTCCGGTCGACCGAACGCTCCCCCACGAACGGCTGATAGACGATCTGCCCCTCGGGTCGAGCCGTCGTCGCCACGCGCAACGGCTTGCCGTCCTCGCCAAGAACAGGACTGACCTTCGGGCCGAACCCCTCAGGCGTCAGAGGCCGGATCGTGTGCATCAGATGCACATGCGGGTTGTCCTTCGTGCCGTGGATCACCCAATCCGCGACAATGCCCTTGGACGTCAGATGCGTCTCGACGAACTCGCGCACTAGGGCGATGTTCTGGTCGAGTGACAGCTCCACCGGGAGCGCCAGCAAAAGCTCTCGGGCGAGCTGAGCATCGGCGCGTACTTCCGCGCCCTGGGCCGCGTTCCATAACTCTTCGCTCGCCTTCGCGATCGAGCGACCCTCGACAAGCGCCCTCATCCATTCCGGCGCATCGGGCGGCAGGCTGATCTCTTCATGATCGAGGTCGCGGGCCTTATGCGTGAAGGACACCGGCTTATTCAGGCGCCTGTCCGTCATGGCGGCACGATGACGATACGCGGCGGCCGCAACGGCGCTTCCGCCGCTTCGACTACCTACGAATGTGAACCGTGCGTACCCGATCGCCATGGGTCATCCTAGCACCAGGGCCGCAACGTCGCAACGCGACACATATTGCGCTTGTAGTCTTCGTGGGCAAGCCCACTCCGCTCCAAGAGCCGGCACATGTGCCGGCGATGGCGCCCGAAAGGCGCCCCTGAAAAAATAGTTGGCCTGCAACCTGTATAGGTCCGCCAAAGCTTTGGAGAGCTGCGTTTGGTCATTTACGGTCTTCCCATTGCCTTCGATAAGTGAAAGGGAAGTCACGCTTATGAGCCGCATTCGATCCGCCAATAGAATGACCAGCATTGTCGATATCGATGCTCAGATTCAGGAGCTGCACCGCAAGCGCAGGGAACTCCAGGCCAAGCAGGCGGAACGCCTCGGCCGGCTCGCGCTGGCGGCGGGGCTGGGCGAGTTTGAACAGACCGACGAGGAGCTGAAGGCCGCCTTCGCTGAGGTAGCCGCGCGATTTCGCCCTCGGCTGGCGCCTGCGAATTCAGGGATTGAAGCACCGTCGCCGGCAAAGGCCGCTGACCACGCTGGCACTCAATGACCGCGCAATCCTTGAACTGAGGTGGAAGAGGAGAAGCCTCATGCTCGATGAACGCCGCAAGGATGTGCGCGAGAAAATCGCGCTCGGCGGCCTGGTCGTGAAGGCCGGGCTGCGCGGCGCGGATCGCGCTTTCATTCTCGGCGCCCTGGTGAGCGCGGCACGCTTGACGCCGGACGATCCGCGCTGGCGCGAAATGCGAGCACTTGGCGGCGCGGCCTTCGGGGACGCGGCGCCGGCCACTGATACGGACGAACCGTCCGTGACGCCATCACCGCGCCTGAGCTGATCGAGGCCGGCCGGCGCTGCGCAATGGATGACGCAGCGCCGGCCTCGCCGGGCGCGTTTTCGAGGAACGACATGCACAACATCAACTGGAAAGACCCCACGCTCGCGTGGGCGCTCCTACCTGCGTCGGTGCTCGCCTTCTGCATCTTCGTGACGGACACCATGTGGCCCGATCTGGCCGCCGATCTCTCCGGCCAGCCGCACTATTGGTTCATGCGCGCCACGCCGCTGGTGAACTTCATACTGCCGCCGCTGTTCGGCCTCGCGGTCGTGGCGCTGCTGCCCCGCCACAAGCGCATGCCGCTCGCGCTCATCAACCTGCTGCTCGTCGTCGGCGTCGGGCTCGCCTATGCCTGGCGCGAATATGCGCGCCTCGCGCCCTATGCCGAACAGGGCATGAGCTTCAACGAGCTGAGCGGCTACATCAGCGCCTTTGTGATCGGCGGCGGTGTCGTCGCCTTCGGGCTCGCCGGATTCGGCGCGCGGCTCTCCACGCATGTGCCCGATAGGGTCAGGCGCGTGAAGGGCGGCATGATCGGTGATGCCGACTGGATGGATCTCGGTAAGGCGCAAAAGCTCTTTCCGGCCGATGGCGAGATTGTCCTTGGAGAGGCATATCGCGTCGACAAGGATGTGGTCGCGGAGATTGATTTCGAGGCGGGCGACCGGGTCAGTTGGGGCCGGGGCGGCACCGCGCCTCTGCTCTGCTACCGCTATGGCAACGACTCGGGCCACCTGCTGTTTCTCGCCGGATCGGGCGGCTTCAAGACAACGGCAAACGTCATCCCGACCGGCCTGACCTATCGCGAACCGATCGTCTGCTTCGACCCGTCGACCGAGATTGCGCCCATGCTCGTGAAGGCGCGTCGCGACATGAACCCAGGTCGCCGCGTGTTCGTCCTGGACCCGACCGATCCGACCATCGGGTTCAATGTTCTCGACTGGATCGCGACGTCGTCGCGCAAGGAAGAGGACATTGCGGCGGTCGCGCACATGCTGCTCGCGGAGAGTGGAAAGATCGAAAGCTCGACCGGCAGCTATTTCCAGAACCAGGCACACAATCTGCTCACGGGCATCCTCGCCTATATCCTGCTCTCGCCGAATTTCGAGGGCGAGAAAACGCTGCGGAGCCTGCGCCAGCTCGTCAGTCGGCCGGAGCCGTCATTCATCGCTCTCCTGCGTGAAATCGTCGAGGATGAAGCCGAGCCGGATTTCGTTCGGGAGTCGCTGGGCGTTTTCACAAACATGACCGAACAGACCTTCTCGGGCGTCTATTCGACGGCCTCGAAGGACACGCAATGGCTCTCTCTCGGCAATTACGCTTCCCTCGTATGTGGCGATACCTTCACGACCGCCGACCTGTCGCGTGGCAAGATTGACCTGTTTCTCAATCTGCGTATGGACACGCTGAAGAGCTATCCGGGGATTGGCCGGGTCATCATCGGCGCGCTGCTCAATGCGATGATCCAGGCGGACGGCAGCACGGGGCGCCGCGTGCTGTTCCTGGTCGATGAAGCCTCACTGCTCGGCTACATGAAGCTGCTGGAGGAGGCACGTGATCGAGGCCGTAAATACGGCATCAGCCTCATGCTGTTCTATCAGTCGGTCGGACAGATAGAGGGGCATTTCGGCCGCGCCGGCGCGCAAGCCTGGTTCGAGAGCGCGGCGCTCACCTCCTATGCCGCTGTCGGAACGCACGAGACGGCAAAGCGCCTTTCCGACCTGTGCGGCGAGATGACGATCGAGGTTGGATCGAGTTCGCGGCAGGCGGGGCTGCTCGCCAGTTCCACCCGCGCGACTGAGAGCATCAACCATCAGCGCCGCGCGCTGATCCTGCCGCATGAAATCCTGCAGGACATGCGCCGCGACGATCAGATCATCATCAAGGCCGGGCAGCGGCCGCTGCGCTGCGGGCGCGCCATCTATTTCCGGCGCCCGGACATGGTGGCGCGCACCGAGGCCAATCGCTTTGCTCCGAAGGGAGGAAAGTGACGATGAGCGCACGGATCACGCCGACGCAACGCAAGATTCTCGTCAACGCCTCGGAAGGCCGGCCGCTTGATCATGGCCGGCCAGCCTCGCGCGCCACGGTTGGCTATTGGAATTGTGCTGTCCGCAGCTGTCATCGGAGGGGATGGTTGGACGAGAGCACGGACCAGCTGACGGAGAAGGGAAGACGTGTTCTCGACATGACGCCGCCGGCCGCACCCGTGCACCTCACGACGTCGCAATACCGCGTCCTTCTGTACATGGTGCAGAACAACGCGAAGCTCATCCGGGGCGAGGGGGCATCGGCCCGAACCGACGACAGCTTTCAGTGGCCGGTGCCCGCATCGACCGTTGACCACTTGATCAAAACACGCCTTATCGAGAGGGATGCTCGCGTGACTGAGCACGAGCTTTTGGTCGTCAGTGTTTTGGGATTTGGCACGGTCAAGGAGAAGCTGAGGCGCGCTCTTGCCGCGCAGGAGCGCGCGGCGCGTCTTGCAGGGGACGCGCCGACACCACTCGAACAGCTCATCAGGCGAACGTTGGCGGATGGATGACACGACGGCCCGGTCTGCTCGGGTGAAACCGCTGGTCTGGCGCATTCAGAACCCGCACACCACGGACCTGGTTTCCGGTGAGACGGTGGTTCTGCTGGCGATGGTTCCGTGGGGTGCCGTCGCCATTACAAAGGCACTCAAGGAGACGGGTTATCGCGTCTGCGAGGGTGCCTCGCGCGCCGGCGGCTTCGCGTCAATTGAGGAAGCGCGGGAGTGGGCTGAGACGGGATATCAGCGAATGATGGCGGCGGCGATCGAGCTTGACGCGCCGGCGCCGGCGCCCCCGGCGGCGCTCTCTGTGCCGGCGGCGGTCATGGCCCTTTGGGAAGAGACCGCCGGCCGGCCCTGGCCGCAGGCGGCTCCGCTTGGACCCGAGATTGAGGCGATGATGGCCGATGGCTGGATACGGCTGGCCGGCAAAAGTGGCGGCTCGCCTTCCGCATCTACCGCCATGCTGCAATGGACCCGCGCCGCGCAAATTGCGATGTCCCGCACTGACGCGATTTAGTGTAGCCGATCGGGCTCCGTGTGCGCTGCACGCGCCGACCGCGACCCGCTTGCTCCGCTAGGTCGCACTGCCCGCCGCGCGCTCAAGCGCTTGCTGAGCCGCCTCCAGCCGCTCCCGCGACGCACGGCTCGCCCTGACGACGGCAAGCCGTTCCTGAAGCGGTAGCGCCGCCCTGCGAGCCGTATGGAGGGCGAATGAATGATCCTCAAGCGCCGCCTCAAGATCGGAAAGAAGGTCGCGCAGGGTGTCGCTATTGGTCATGGGTCGCCCTCCTATGCTGATGGAACCGGGCAAGGCAGCGCTAAGGCAATCCTACCGCACGGCCTTGATAATCCTCTCCAGGTCGCCAACCCCGGCCCATAGCCACACGCCGCCATCCGCCGGCAGGATATCGGCAGCAAAGCTGATCGGAACGGCGTCGACCTTCTTCCTGATCTCAGTCACGCTGCCCGGGACAAAGGCGAAATGGCCGGTCCAGGTCCGCGCATCGGAAGGGGGCGGCTCGGGCGCTATTCGCCATTCGCCTTCAACCTTCATGATCTTCTTGCGCACAATCTCATAGGGCTTCATCGGCGATACTATCGGCGATTCGACTGCGCCGCTGCAACCCGGCCGCTCTCTCGGTGTTAAGTCGGATGATCCCGATCAAGCCCGTTCATATCTGGGAAAGTGAGGCCACGAGGCGCACCCTCGCCGACGTGGAAGGCGCGGCCAATTTCCTGTTGATCAAATGGCCGGGCGGAATGATGGACACGCCTGCGCACCGCGCCGCGCAGGTGGCTGCGCTCGATGTGTTGGGCGGCAACGCTGCCCCCGAAGCGTTCCGCCGGGCCTTGATTGCCGCCGCCGATGAGGCGGGCATCCTCGCTGCCGACACCCTGCGGAGTGACGTCCCGGCTCGGTTAGGGAAAGGCGCTCGGCGCCCGCGTCGTGTCAGTGAAGATTGACAATCACCGCCTCAACGTTCCTCATATGTTCCTATGGATGAACCGAGCCCCCTTGTCGGCTTTCAATGCCAGTGCGGTCATCGCACGGTGTTCGTACGCGCGGCGGCAGTAGCGCTGCTGGGACGCGCTGGCGAAACCATCCACGACATACGGCTCAGAATGACCTGCCAGCGTTGCGGAGAGCGGGCACCGAACGGGCCGTATCCGTTCGCGACATCGGAGCAAAGCGGCCTTTGGTGCTGCACCGACAAGTCGATTGGCATCAAGTTCAAGCGTGAAGAGCCGTAGCGATTCACGCGCTCGGGGCCGCGCTTATGGCGGTCCCGAGGGCGGGCGGCGAAAGCAGCCCGCCGCGCGAAATCAATGATAGGGGGCGATCAGAACGTCGTCTTCGGGCAGCAGGCGATAAAGAGCCCAGTTCCAGGCATCCATGAACAGCCACGAAACAGCGCCGGCCGCCAGCATGAGGGAGGCGTGAAGGGCCGGCACCCCGGAAGCGAAACCCGCCACGGCGAGGACGATCCAGACCAGGGACAGCTTGCGCATGAGAACGACGAAGGGCAGGCCGGTCACGAGGACAAAGAGGGCCATGCTCCGCGCCATCGAGCCCAGGAGGCGCAACGGCCAGATGAGGATGCGCAACCAGATCGGCGGGCGGGCCGGCGGTTGACGGGCATCCGTGCCCCGCTTGGCGGGCGCTGGGAATGTATGGGCTCGATAGGGTTCCATGGGTCTCTCCATCCCGTTGCGGGCAAGGAAAACCGGGTGGGAGCGATCTCACCACCCGGACTTTACCTGTTCAGCTTTCGGCGATCCACGCATCGAGCAGAATGATGTCGCCATTGCCGAAGGGGCGCAGAACGATTTCCGTCACCTTGTGGGTCTGGCCGTCCTTGTCATATTCGCGGGTTTCCATGGCGCCGGTGACATGAACCTTGGTCCCCTTCTGCAGGCGCTTGTCGATCCGCTTGATGAGGTGGTCATCGAAGACGACGACGGTGTGCCACTGCGCAACATCCTTCCAATTGCCCTCCCGGTCCTTGTAGGAGTTGTTTGTCGCCACGCGGAAGGTGGCAACCCGGCCACCATTCTGGAAGGTGCGGATTTCGGGATCAGCGCCAAGGTTTCCGATGATTTCAGCGCGGTTGAGAGAGAACATATCAAAGCTCCATTCGGATCAGGGTTACGGGAAAAGTCGAACTTTATCAGTGGATCGTCGTCAAGGTTTCGCCCTAACCTATACAGTTCTTAGGCGAAGCAGGCCGTCCTGCTTCCCGAGTTCGCGCGGAGCAGCGGGGGAGTTGGGGGGCAAGGGGGATGATGACGGGGGGAACCACCCACCCGAAGGGGCGGCGCGTTTACGCGCCGGCATGGCAGGCCGCTCGCGGCCGAATGCTGGGGGGTGGCGTCATCGCCCTTGCTGGGGCAGAGGGGGCAGAGCCTCCTGGCCCCGCGTTCTTCAACCAGGAACTGGCGCGCCCTGGCGCGCTCTATGTGAATGTGGATGTCGTCGCCGGCATCGAGGGGGGAGAGGCGAGAGGGGTGGCGGAGCCCCACTCTCGCCGCGCGCACTGGCGGTCGATCCGCCGGGGCGCGCGACTGGCGCCAGCCGCTAGTGGGCGTCGTTGTTGGCGGTCGTGTTGAGCTGCCTAGTCGTCACCAAGTATTGCGGTCATAGGCGCCGCCACGAACTTTTTCGATGCCGTCCATAGCGTCGGCGCGGCCATCCTGCCTGGCATGCGAACGCTCGCGCATCTCGTCATGCCAAGAGCTTTGCGCGGCGTCCGTAGCCTTGCAAAGCTCTACGATCACCGCCGCATCCTCGGGGCTTGTGTGGCCGACGACGTTGTTCTGATCGTCGAAAATGAACCGGCGGTCTGCCCAGCGGCCTTCGATCTTTACCGACCATGTGCTTTGGTTGGTGGTGTTGTATTCAATGCGCCCGTCGTCGCTGACGCCGACAAACGAGAACCCATTGTAATTGATCGTGGCCATTTCGCTCTCCCGAGCCGCACCGCAGCGCCGCTGTCCATGTGATGAATGTCGCTTAAGGGGGCCGCTTTGCTTCACAGGGCGCGTTAGAATAGCGCCGCCTGCCCGTCACCCTCAAGCTCCCACCTCTTCGCCGTCGCCCGGCTCTGTGCGGCCTCTTTCCTGCGGATCACGGCGGCGGCGGCCTCAAGGTCGGTCGATGCGTGGCGGGCGTGGATCTCCTGCAGCAGTTCCATGTCGAAATATTTGGGCATGGCGTCCGCGAGCGCGGCGTCTTTTTCAGCCGCGCGCATAAGGGCGGCGGCGACCATCTCGCCGTCGAACATTTTGAAGCAGGCATCAAAAGCGTCTGCCGACGCGCCGGAAAGGACCGATTGCCGCGCCAGAGCGACGCGGCCGGCGAAGGTGCTGAAGCCGGGACGGCAGGTCATGCGCTGGGCTCCCCTTGGAGAGCGGACACCACGCGCGAGGCGGAATAGCGCCCGGCATTGTTGAGGTGGCGCTGCCAAGCCCCCTCGGACGGCGCCCAACGGAAGCCCTCGCGCTTCATCAGGTCCCGCGTCGCGGCCTCGGGCTTGCCGTCGAAAAACATCTGAATGCGGGCCGCGTCGCCATTCTCGACCACGCGCAGGCGCCCGGCTGTGGTGTTGTGCTCGTGCTCGACCGTCCCGCGCTCGCGGTTCGCCTCGATCGTCGCCAGCCGGGTCGCAAGCCGCTTTATCTCGGCCAGCTCGCCCGCAAGCTGATAGGCGGGAAAGCCGGCGCCCATCCATTCTTGAGGCGGCACAACGCAGCGCCGCGCCTTCGCCTCGCGCCAGCCCGTGGCGTCGACCACGGCTTGCACCTTGGCGTCTACGTCTTTGCCCTTCGCCGAGCGAATAGCAGCGTTGGCGGCTTTCATCATGGCGTGCGCGGCCTGGCGCTTCTCGATCTCGGCGCGGATCAGTGCCGGCGCATCCGGGTTGCTGGCGCGGATCGGCTCGCCTGGGGCGCCATGAGGGAAGGCGGTACGCTCGACGGCGGCGCGGGCGGCCTTGGCGTGCTCGCTCACGACGCGAAAGGCGTTGTCTGCCGATGCCTGCCGCTTGCGGTTCCGATCCACCGGGAACCGGGCCGGCCCGACGACGAACCACGACATGCACCGCGACTCCATCGCCCAAGCGCGCCGCGTCAGCTGCACATGGCGGACTGTGAAACGCTCGATTTCGGCGCCAGCGTCGAGAATACCGCCCCGCGCCACTATCGCGGCGACATGGGCGGCGAAGGCGTTGACGCGCTCACCGAGGGCGCCAAGCTCCATGCGGGCGCGGCGATCCGGGAAATGGGAAAGGGCGTCCCAATTGCGTTCAATCTCCTTGAGGGTGAGCGAGAGGGAGAAGCCGCCGGCGCTGATTGTGAGGGTGTCAGCGTCGAACATGGCGACGGGCTGAACTGTGTCGTTCAAATCGGGGTTGGTGTGCTGTGCCATGGCGGTTTCCCTTCCTTTTCGCTGCGAAGCAGGCTGCGTCCTGCTTCCTGAGGGTCGCGGAGACCGGGGGAGTTGGGGGGCAAGGGGGATGATGACGGGGGGAACCACCCACCCGGAGGGCGGCGCACAGCGCCGGCATGGCAGGCCGCGTGCGGCCGAATGCTGGGGGGTGGCGTCATCGCCCTTGCTGGGGATGAGGGGGCAGCGCCCCCTGACCCCGCGCCCTTCACGAAAGGGACTGGCGCGCCCTGGCGCGCGCTGTGACCTGGTGATGTCGTCGCCGGCATCGAGGGGGGAGAGGCGAGAGGGGTGGCGGAGCCCCACTCTCGCCGCCCGCCCTGGCGGTCGATCCGCCTGGGCGGGCGGAAGGCGGCCGCCGCTACGCGGGATCGTCGGCGTCGTAGTAGGCCGGCCGGCGCTCAAGCTCGGCGGCGACGAATATCTGCGCAAAAAGGGGGAATTTGGCCTCTAACCGGCGTTGCAGGTTCCGCCGGCGGGCGCGCGCCTTGGCCTCTCGGCTCCATCGGCGAATGGGCTTCTGTGAAACCAGCCCCCAGCATATGGCATAGCCCTGCCCCGGCTTCCACATCTGCTCTATCTCGGCCGGACAGCGCGCGCCGCGCGGCACGGTCATTTCGGCCAGAATCGTCGGACCCGGACAGGGGATATCCCGCCGGCGCCATTCGAGGGAGTAGCGAGCAAGCTCGGTCATGGCTCGCCTCAGAACAGGGCGAGCTGTTGGGCGGGACGCGCCGGAATGTGAAAGCTGGGCGCGGCAGGCTCGGCCGCCGTGCTCATGCACTCCCGTGCGTCCTCGAAGTCGATGGTGACGATTTCACAGAGGGGGGAAACGTCCTTCCAGCAGTCGCGGTAAAAGGTGGTGTCGACGCCGATTCCGCATTCCATGTGCAGGCCGGTCAACCGCTCGAAATCGAGGCCGCGCCCTTCCTTCCTGCGGTCGTAGAACTGCGCGCCGGAATAGACGAAGCTGGAAGACATCTGCGGGATGATGAACGTGCCGCGATCGGCGAGCTGGCTCGCAATGTCGATGACGTGAAACTCAAATTCCGGCCCCTGATAGCGCGGGCCGTTACCGTTCCGGCGCACCTTGCCGAAAGGCGGGTTCGATATGGCGCTATCGAACATCTCGGCTTCAAGGTCGGTCTTCCACCAGTTGCGCCAGTCCATCACGTCGGCAACGATCCAGCGGGCCTCCGGCACCAGCTTGCGGCCAATCTCGGCGTAACGCGGATTGATCTCCACGCACACCATTTCCCGGACAGCAGACCGGGAGGAACCCAGCGCGACCACGTTGGAAGCGAGAGCGCCGATACCGGCGCACAGGTCGATGACACGGCCGGCGACGGCATCAATTGCGCAATCCCCAGCGAGCCCGTCGGGGGTGAAGAATGCGCCCGCCGTGCCGTTGTTGTGGGTCGCCCCCTCGTGCCAGTTGTCGAAGACAAAGGCGCGCTCATCATCAGACAGACGGTCCTTGGTCAGGATTGCCTCGGCTTCCTTGTGGGCCTTGGTCTGGGCCTTGGTCAGCTTTGCCATCTGTCTTCCCCTTTTTCGCTGCGAAGCAGGCTGCGTCCTGCTTCCTGAGGGTCGCGGAGACCGGGGGAGTTGGGGGGCAAGGGGGATGATGACGGGGGGAACCACCCACCCGGAGGGCGGCGCGCAGCGCCGGCATGGCAGGCCCTTTAGGGCCGAATGCTGGGGGGTGGCGTCATCGCCCTTGCTGGGGATGAGGGGGCAGCGCCCCCTGGCCCCACGTCCTGCAGAAGGAACTGGCGCGCCCTGGCGCGCGCTGCGGTCTGGTGATGTCGTCGCCGGCATCGAGGGGGGAGAGGCGAGAGGGGTGGCGGAGCCCCACTCTCGCGGCGGATCTCCGCGCGGTCGATCCGCGCGGCGGCCGCGCACGGCGCTTCAACCTGGAACGGGCGTGTGCTATATATCTGGAGGTGGGGGAGCGGACTTTCGCCCGCCCCCCCTTGTTGCGCCTAGATGAAGAAGTTGACCCGGAGCGCGGCCTGCCAGCCGCTCCGGGTTTTCTTCAAACTAAACGACACACTCAGCGGTATAAACCACATCGCGTGTCCTCCATTTGAGGGCAAGGCCCGTTGCCTCGGCCGGGAGGCCAATCTCCCCGGTGGCGCGGGCTGGCTTCGCGCCGGCTGCTTCTGCCCTCAAATTCGATTCCGTTTCTTATCGTCCTCGATGTTAAGAATGTCTCCGCTGGCCGCGCCTATGGGCTAGCGCCGTCTGACGGGAAGCCCCCATAGCTGCCCAAGGTGCTCGGCAATCGCCACGGCGCGGGCCATATCGCCCGGCGGGCCATCGGTGATGCACTCGCACCCGGCATGCGTCTCGGTCGGCCGATACCGTCCATAGACGGACCACAGTTCTGCATCGGCATCGTCGCACGCCTCGAAAATCGTCCCGTCATCGAAGGGCATAGACACATCGCGCACGCCGCCAACCTCCAGCCAGTCGAACAGGGCGATTTCTTCGGTCGTCGGGGGCTTGCCGCCGGTCCAGCAGTTGAACAGCTCGGCCTCTGTGAAAATGTCGTCGGTCATGCCATCCGCCTTTCCAGAGCCATCAGGAGCCGCCGATAGAAGGCGATAGCCGCATCGCTGGCCTCGTCGGTGGTGTCGGCCTCGGGGAAGCCCGGCACGATCAGGGTGTGCCCGTCATAGGCGTGGCGCGCATGGATGGTCACGATATCCCGCACCGTCTCGTCATCGCCGTGCAGCAGGGAAAAGGCGCCCTCGGGGACATGCCGGCCGAAGCCGATGATTCCGGTCGGGTAGCAGTATGAGAACGTTATGGGCAGCGGCACCGGCGCGCCCTCGGGCTGAATTGTTGCGGGCTCGGCCATGGTCTTCCTTCTCCTTTCGCTGCGAAGCAGGCTGCGTCCTGCTTCCTGAGGGTCGCGGAGACCGGGGGAGTTGGGGGGCAAGGGGGATGATGACGGGGGGGACCGCCCACCCGGAGGGCGGCGGCGTTTACGCCGCCGGCATGGCAGGCCGCTTGCGGCCGAATGCTGGGGGGTGGCGTCATCGCCCTTGCTGGGGATGAGGGGGCAGCGCACCCTGGCCCCGCGCCATTCACCAAAGGACTGGCGCGCCCCGGCGCGCGCTGCGACCTGGTGATGTCGTCGCCGGCATCGAGGGGGGAGAGGCGAGAGGGGTGGCGTCGCCCCACTCTCGCGGCGGACCTCCGCGCGGTCGATCCGCGCGGCGGCCGCGCTCGGCGCTTCAACCTGGAACGGGATTGTGCTATACAGAGCGTCGGAGTGAGGAGCGGGTTTTCACCCTCTCCCCTGTTCCTTAGAAGAGAATTGAGACCCGGAGGGACAGTGACCAGCTGCTCCGGGTCTTTCTCATTCTAAGGGACACACTCAGCGGTATGAACCACATCGCGTATCCTCCGATTTGAGGGCAAGGCCGTTGCCTCGGCCGGGAAGGCCCATCCTCCCGGTGGCGCGGGCTGGCTCCGCGCCGGCTGCTTCTGCCCTCAAATTCGATCCCGTTTCCTATCGTCCTCGATGTTAAAAATTCGCAGCGGGACTGCGCGCGGATCGTGGCATCAGAACAGCTTGAGTTGTTCGACTGTCGCCTTCGAGCGAGCAGCGCGAGCGGTCGCCTCTTGCTGTTTGGCGAGTTCGCGCAGTTCGCGCTCTTCATTCTTGTTCTGTGCCTCGATGTTGTAGCCCCGGCATGCGTCGTTGGCGGCTTTCTTCGCCTTGTACGCGACCATCAATTCCCCTTCCGGGCTCTCGACGGCAAAGCCCGCATTGAATTTCACAACCCGGAACATCTTGGCCTCGGTCATCTGCCGGTTTCCTTTTCGCTGCGAAGCAGGCTGCGTCCTGCTTCCTGAGGGTCGCGGAGACCGGGGGAGTTGGGGGGCAAGGGGGATGATGACGGGGGGGACCGCCCACCCGGAGGGCGGCGGCGTTTACGCTGCCGGCATGGCAGGCCGCTTGCGGCCGAATGCTGGGGGGTGGCGTCATCGCCCTTGCTGGGGATGAGGGGGCAGCGCCCCCTGGCCCCGCGCGCTGACGATAGATCTCGCGCGCCTGGCGCGCTCTGTGATCCTGTGATGTCGCCGCCGGCATCGAGGGGGGAGAGGCGAGAGGGGTGGCATCGCCCCCCTCTCGCCGCGGACCTCCGCGCGGTCGATCCGCGCGGCGGCCGCGCACGGCGGCTTAGCCGCTTGGCGTCGCCTTGATGATAAAAGGACCGACGTTCTGGCCCGGCTGCGCCTTGGTCTTGATCTGCTCAATCATCCGGTTCTGCTGCTCAGTTGGCACGCCCTGTTGTGTCCAGAGGCGGCGCAATTCCGTTTCCGGGTCGTCTGTCATGTTGCTTCCTCGCGATGATGGGGAACCGGGGCGCTATGCGCCCCGGTCTGTCGCTCACTCGGCGGCAAGCGCCATGTCGTCGCCCATATCGTCGTCGCCCATGTCCTCGGCGTCCTCGATGTCCTCGGCCGCGTCAGGGAAAGCCGGCGTCTCGATGCAGGCCGGCACGTAGTCGGCGCGCATCTCGGCAAGGGTGCGGATCACGGCCTCATACTTGGGTAGCTTCTGCATGCTGGCGATCCGGTCGGCCGGCACGTCCTGCGAGGCGAGGATATCGGCAAGCTGCTTCTTGGACAGGCGCTCAAGGAACGCTTGGTCTGCCTTGAAGTGCCGGGTGATGTCGAAATCGACGGCGCGGGCGATGTCATCGGCGCGGGCGAGGCGAACCGGGCGCTTCTTCTCGTGGCGCATCTGCACGGCGTTGAGGTTGATCGACGTCACCACGGCCAGCAGGTCCAGCAGGGTCGGCAGCGTCTGCTTGATGAGCCATTCCCAAAGCTCGGCCACGTTCTGCGGCAGTTGCTGGCGGGTCTGTTCAATGAGGTCATTCCAGCCGGTGAGAGCGGCGCTGGCGGCGGGGTTCTGAATCGACGGGGTAAGGTCCTTCTGCTCGCCGCGAAGCTCCACGGCGCTCTCATAGGACGCATAGCCCATGCTGTGCTTGTAGATGGCGCGGATCAGAAGCGGGTGAAGGCTGGCGGCTAGGGCGATGTCCGGCCGGCCGGCGAGCGTGATGCGCAGCGCGGCGGTGCGCTGGGCTGTCAGTTCCTCGACCAGCACGGAAGAAATCGCGGGTGTGTCGTCGTCGGCGTCCTCGGGACGCTCTACCAGTGCGGCGGCATCTTCCAGTGAAGCTCCGTTGATGATGGCTTCAACGACCTTCCAGTCTTCATTCCGGACAAGTCCACGGGAGACTTTCATCGAGCCATCGGTCGCGACGGACACGACACTGCCGGCCTTGCCCATAAGGGGGTGATCGTAGCGAGTTGCCGCTTCATCGAGCGCTTCCAGCCGGTCTGTCACCTCGTCATATCGTTGCGACGCGGCCTCAAGCTCGGCGTCCGTGCCGTCTTCGGTATCGAGCTTTTCGGAGAGGGTGTCGGCTTCGGCCTGCAACGCCTCGATCTCGGCTTTCTGCTCCGGCGTGGGCTCCCCGCGCGTGGGATAAATGCGATGGAAGCCGGCGGCATAATGCAGATTGCCCTCAAGGTCCGGTTCCACCCAGCCCCAGCCCTCGGCGGCCAGTACCTCGGCTTCTTCGGCCAGCTTCTCCATGACCATGCGCGTGAGCAACGGTCGATCAGTCAGATACACATCGCTCGCTTCGGAAAAGAGGTCGCGCGACACGGTGCCGCCGGCCTGCTCGTAGGCTTCCAGCCCGACGCACCGCGCGAAACGATGATCGCCCTTCACATGCTCGCGGCTGAGCGTTTCGCGGATCGTCCGGGGATCGCGGGCCCAAGACGTCCTAGCGTCGAACCAAGCGGAGTCTTGTTCGGCGTGATCGTCGGACAAGGCGAGGGCTTCGGCCTGCTCAAGAGTGATCAGCCCGTCGCCCATGGCGGCGAGGATGCGGGGCGACAGGTGGGCTAGCTTGAGGCGCCGGCGCACGGTCATGTGGGAAATACCGAACCGGGCGGCGATTTCCTCGGGGGGCAACCCGCCTTCGGAGAGGGTGCGGAAGGCGGCGATTTCGTCCACCTCGCTCATGCGCTCGCGCACGATGTTCTCGGCTAGCGAGAGTTCGGCATTGTTGGCCTCGGTGCGGAACTGGCACATGACGCCATGGTCTTTTGTGATTTTCCCCTCTTTCGCCAGCAAGGCGAAGGCGGCGAGGCGGCGCGCGCCGGCCACGACTTCAAACTTGCCCTTAGTGCCCTTGCTGACGACGAGATTTTGCAGCTGGCCGTGGGCGTGGAGGCTGGCGGCGAGTTCGGTGATGCCCCCTTCGGAGCGGAAACGACGAACGTTCGCGGGGCTGGGAACCAGCTTGTTGAGGGGGATGGTGTGAAGGTCGGTGGCGGTGTCGGTCATCTGTCTTCCCCTTTTTCGCTGCGAAGCAGGCTGCGTCCTGCTTCCTGAGGGTCGCGGAGACCGGGGGAGTTGGGGGGCAAGGGGGATGATGACGGGGGGGACCGCCCACCCGGAGGGCGGCGCGTTTACGCGGCGGCATGGCAGGCCGCTTGCGGCCGAATGCTGGGGGGTGGCGTCATCGCCCTTGCTGGGGATGAGGGGGCAGCGCCCCCTGGCCCCGCGCCCTTCACGAAGGGACTGGCGCGTCCTGGCGCGCTCTATGTGGTCTTGGGCAACGGGACTAACATGCCCTACGGTTGGCGGTTACACATTCTTCGACATCAGAGCCGGGCGTAGAGGCGGGGACATCAGTGGCAATTGAGGCGTTCATTGAGCGGTGGTCTGCGTCCGAAGGAGCGGAAAGAGCCAATTATGCTATATTCTTGAGTGAGCTATGCGACCTCCTGGAGGTCGAGCGTCCGCATCCTGCAAGGGCTGTCAGCGCCCTCAATGACTACGTCTTCGAGCGTTCTGTCCGTTTCAATGATCCGGTGACGGGGAGCACGACCGGGCGCATCGACCTCTATAAGAGAGGTTGCTTTGTCCTAGAGGCCAAGCAGAGCCGGGAACGTGGTCAGCCGAAAGCCGTCGAACAGGATGGTGAGTCAACGATTGACGGCGCGCCGCCGACTCGGAGGTCGTGGGACGTGCTGATGCTAAATGCGCGCCGTCAAGCAGAAGATTATGCGCGCGCTTTGCCTGACGATCACGATTGGCCGCCGTTTCTCATCACGTGCGATGTCGGCAACTGCTTCGAGATTTATGCAGATTTCAGCGGAAGAGGCCGGAATTACTCCCAGTTCCCCGACCGCACCCGTTTTCGCATCTATCTCGCTGATTTGAGGCAGGACGAGACGCGCGCCCTATTGCGGGCCATCTGGACTGATCCTCATTGCCTCGATCCCGCCAAGCATACTGAGAAGGTGACGCGCGAGGTCGCGAAAAGTCTAGCCGAGGTTTCCAAGAAGCTGGAGAAGGATGGGCACGATCCCGAGGGGGTGGCGATGTTCCTGATGCGCTGCCTCTTCACGATGTTCGCCGAGGACGCGGGCCTTCTACCGGAGCATTCGTTTGAAAACCTCCTCGGGCGTTGTGAGGCCGATCCGGGCCTTTTCCCGCGCCTTGTGGGTCAGCTTTGGCAGGCGATGGATGGGGGCCAGTTCGCTTTTGCGTTCGAGACGACTGTTCGCCGATTTAACGGCAAGCTGTTCAGAGACGCAGCAGTGTTCGACCTTGATGCCACGGGTATCCGTCACTTGAAGAGTGCGGCTTCTAAGCGATGGACCGACGTCGATCCGTCGATTTTTGGAGCGCTTTTGGAACGCGCGCTGAGCACGAAAGACCGTGCCAAGCTCGGCGCGCACTTCACTCCACGCGCATACGTCGAGCGCCTTGTCGTCATTACCGTGATCGAACCTCTCCGCCAGGAGTGGAACGCGGCTCAGGCCGCCATGGATGAAGCGCGGTCCAAGGGAGGTCTCGATGAAGCTCGTCAGATCGCTGCGGATTTCCACCACCGGCTTGCCACAGTGCGCGTGCTGGACCCGGCATGTGGAACAGGGAACTTTCTGTATGTCACAATGGAGTTGATGAAGAGGCTCGAAGGCGAAGTGCTCGACGCTCTTGCTGGCCTTGGCGAGTCCACTGCTAGGCTCGGCTTCCAGGGCGAGACTGTTGACCCTCACCAATTCCTTGGTCTGGAGCTCAATCCGCGGGCCGCGGCAATCTCCGAACTGGTTCTTTGGATCGGCTACCTTCAATGGAATCTCAGAACGCTCGGGGGAGCCGCGCCATCTGATCCAGTCCTGCAGGCCTACGGAAACATAGAGGTCGCCGATGCCCTGCTAAATTACGAACTACTTCCACCCGTTCGCCTGGCCAATGGTGAACCAGAGACTCGCTGGGACGGAGAAACCAAGACAATACACCCTGTGACGGGTAAGAAGGTGCCGGACGTCACGGCCCGAGTGCTCGTCCACCGTTACGGGAGCCCACGGCCGCGCAGCTGGCCCCCGGCGGATTTCATAGTCGGCAATCCACCGTTCATTGGCATCCGTGTCATGCGCGATCGGCTTGGAAGCGATTACCGAGATGCTCTTCTCGCCGCATACCCCGACGTTCCCGGCACTGCTGACCTTGCGATGTACTGGTGGATGAAGGCCGCGCAGGCAGTGCGATCAGGGCAAACGAAACGCTCAGGACTTGTTACAACCAACAGCATTACGCAGCAATACTCGCGCATCGCAGTAGAGAAGGCATTGAATGGCAGGCAGGCTCCTAAGCTGATATTTGCGATCGCCGATCATCCGTGGGTCGAAGACAAGGACGGCGCTAACGTCCGTATCTCAATGACGGTCTGCGCCGCCCCTGACTATTCTGGCCCTCTGCGCCTCGGAACCCTCACGAAAAAAAGTGACGCCAATACCCTGCGGCTTGCGGAGGTGGAGCGGATCTTCAGCGATTTGACAGCCTCAAATGCCCGCTCGCGCGTGAAAGCATTGGAGAGCAATAAGGCGATGTGCTTCCAGGGGTGTGTTCCAGGGAACGACGGCTTCAAGCTCGGAGCTGACGAACTTGGTGCCTATGGCAGCGCTCAGCGCGATGGGCGTATCCGGCCCTACATTATCGGTGACGACCTCACCGAACGGCTCACACATGAGCACATCATTGATGTTGAAGACCTCGACGAAGAAGATCTACGGCGGACCTACCCTGCCATCTATCAACGGTTATTGCTAACAGTGAAACCCACGCGCGACCTCAATCGCAACGCCTATCGTCGGAAAAATTGGTGGCGGTATGCAGCCCCAGCGAAGACGATGCGCAACGGCCTCAAAGGACTCAGCAGATACATTGCCACGCCTTACACGGCTAAGCACCGACCGTTCGTCTTCGTTGCCGCCGACGTCATTCCTGACGCGATGGTGTACGCGATTACGTCTGACTGCGCCGCACTGTTGGCGGTCCTGTCGTCCTCTGTTCATCACGCCTGGTGTCGCTTTTTCGGGGGGACGCTTGAGGATCGACCTCGGTTCAACAACACTGAGATATTCCCGCAGTTTCCGTTTCCCGAACTAACGGAGGCACAAGTCGGCCGATTGGCGGACCTTGGTGAAACGCTCGACCGTCTCCGTAAGGATCAGATCACGACGCACGAAGAACTCACTATCACGGGACTATACAATGTTGTCGAGCGGCTTCGAGCGATCCGAGCCGATCCTACACAACCATCCCTGTCCAATGCTGAGCGTGCTATCCACGATGCAGGGTTAGCTTCTCGCGTGCTGGAGCTTCACGATCAAATTGACGCTGCCGTGGTTGAATCATACGGCTGGCCTGCGGACGTTTCAAACGAGGACATTTTCAAGCTCCTTGTAGATCTAAACAGCGCCCGCGCGGCGGAGGAAGCAATTGGTCAGGTCAAGTGGCTGCGACCTGAGTACCAAACGGTGCGCATGGCTGCGCCTATTGAAGAGGAGTCGGACCTTCGACTGGAGGAGCGCGAGGCAGAAGAGCAGCGCAATCCCTTCCCATCGAACGGTATCGAGCGCGCTGGTGCCATCATGGCAGTTCTCGCGGGCTCCGAGGGTCCGCTTACAGTCGAGCAGATCGCGGCTCGCTTCACGCAGGGGCTCCGGGCTCGCACGCCGATCACCAGCATCCTCCTCTCGTTGACGCGAACCGGAGCCATAGTCGCGTCGGAGGGGCGCTACTTCTTGCGCAGGGCTGCATAAACGGAACTGTCGGACTGACAGCTCCTGGCGCTCAATAGCAAGATCGTCTGCCGCATCAGCGCTCCGGCGTCGGGATTCCGATAGGGCTGTATCGGGACGGGCGCTTGCGGTCGGCGGGGATCTTTCTGCTGAAGCCGGCGCATGATCCGCGTCGGGCGGCCTCGATGTCGTGCTGCAGCCATGCCTGGCCGACGAGAAGGGCGCGGATGGCCTCGCGTGGATCTCCGCCGCACGCGGCGATCGCGCTGTCGATCTCCTGATCGGTGATGTCGACGTGCGGCCCGGACTGCATGGAGGTCGGCATGGCCTGTCTCCCGATCAGCGACTTACATCGTGTTTGAGAAAGGACGCCGGGGCAAGGAATGCGGCCCCGGCGCCAGTTTGGGAGGAACGCGGCAGGGCTATACGCCCTGCCGCCGCATCTTCTGGACGAGGGCGACGTTCGCGGCCGCCTGGTCGGCGGACAGGTCCCGGGCATAGGTTTCAGCGGCGGCGTGTGTCTTGCCCTGCATGGCGAGGACAAGGGCGTAGGACTGACGCACCCGCGCATCGGCCTCGGGGTTCCCGGCGGCCTGCTGCGCGAGGGCTTCGGCCTCGGGCAGGCGTCCGGCGAGGGCGAGCGTCATGGCCTTGTTGGACATGACGCGCGGGTCCTGGCTCAGGTTGAGCGAGCGATCGAAGAAGGCGAGCGCCGTCGCGTAGTCGCCCTTCTGGGCGGCCGCCACGCCCTGGGCGCTGAGGACGGAGGGGTCCGGGCGATCAGGCGTGTGGGCCTGGGCGAGGACACGTTCAGCGTCTCCGACCTGGCCGGCGTTCAGGAGGCTCTTGCCATAGGCGGCGCGAAGCTCGCGATCATTGGGGTTCTTCACGGCCGCGACCCGAAGGACGGCCGTGGCCTGTTCGCGCTGGCCCTGGGCTTGAAGGGCCTGGGCTTCGGCGATGACGGAGGAAGAGGGGGAACCGGCGGCGAGAGCCGCCGGTTTTGTGAAAGACGAGCATCCGGCCAGAAGCAGCCCGGCGCCGATCGCTCCCACGCAAAGAAGCTTCTGCATATGGGTTTTGCTCACGCTTACCTGTTCATGTCGCTGGTGCATGTCAGTCACAGCGGATTTCATAGAACAGGTTGCGATTCACCGTGCTGCCGCCTCCGGTGCAAAGCGCCCCTTGATAGGACCAGCACTGGCGACCACGCGCCCATGATGGCCCCTTTTGGCCGGGTTTCGCCGAGAACATCTCGAATTGAGGCGTGGACTGTCCGGCCTCCACGGTGGCGGTTGCCTGCGCCAACAGCTCGGCCTGGGAGTAACAGGTTCCGCCGCCGGTCTCGCCTTCCTTGGGATTGCCCTCTCCCCACCCCAGGCAAGCATGGGCCGTGCCCACGCGCACCCATGTGCAGGTCGACGCCACGCAGCTATTCACGTCGCCCCGAACAGCGCCGGTCGCGACCCAGCCGCTCCAGCTGGGTTCCAGGGCGCCAGCCGCGCAGGACGAGGTGCGTTCTTCTTCGGCCTCCCACGTGTGGCTGCCGGTTTGGCCGGCGGCGCACGCTCCGGTCTTCGCGCTCCAGCGACGTTCGGACGCCAGCGGCGTGCAGACGGCCTCACGAGCGGTCGAGCCGGAAGCGACGAGCAGATTGCCGGCCGGCGAGACCAGACCGTAGAGCGGGCCGAAGAGGGGGCTATAGGGCAGCGTGCCGGAGAGGGTTACGCGACCGTTTTCACGGGTGATGGTGAAGACGGCTTCGTCGGCGGACGCATAGTTGCCGTCCTTGAGAAATTCGCCGATCTGGGCCTTGGCGAGAGCGATCACCTGCGCGTCGGTCTGGCCGCGCGCGGCCTCGCCGACAGAGGTGTCCATGGCATGCTGCAGCTTGCCCTGCAAGGTGGACGCGCGGGTGTAGTCTACCACCATGACGCCGGCGCCGAGGGCGGCGACGAGGAACAGCCCGACGAACACGGCGACACTTCCCTCGGAGGATGAGCACAGGCGGGCAATGTGTCTCTTGATGGGTCCAGTCATTGTCATTTCCATTGCAAGAAATCGATGGCTGCGGGCATGACCGCGAGGACCATCAAGGGGAGGAGGAAGAAAACGGCGACGGGAAGGGCCATGATCGCCGCGATGGCGGCCGCTTTTTTCTCGATGCGGGACATGCGGATTGTTCGACCGTCCGCCGCGAGGGCTCTGAAAGCTGGCCCGATTTCGGTTCCCTGTTCATCCGACTGGATGAAGGCCATGCAGGCGCTTTTGACTTCGACGACGTCGGAACGACGGCCGAAATTCTCAAAGGCGTTTCGCTTTTCCGGCAGCAGGGACATTTCGGTGATGAGGATCGTCAGATCCTCGGCAAGCGCGCGCGACCGGATGCTGATGTCGGAGGCGACGCGCCGCAGCGCGGCGTCGATCGACTGCCCGCCCTCGACGAGGATGATCATCAAATCCAGAGCGTCGGGCCATGCGTCCTGGATGGACGCCTGGCGCTTGCGCGTGGCGCGGTCGACGAGAATGTCCGGGACCTTCATGCCGATATAGGCGGCGAAGACCACGGCGCTCAGTTTCAGCGGCAGGGGCAGCGCCATCACGTCGAGAACGCCGAAATAGATGACGCCTATCGCCATGCCGGCGAAGGGAAAGAGGAACTTCGCCGCGAGATAGGCCGCCTCGGCGCGCGTGCCGCGCTTGCCGGCGCGGTGAAGGCGGTCCCGCATGTTCTCTATGGCGAACCACTTCTTGAGGGCGAGCGTCCGCACGAGATAGTCGGCGACAGCGTCGCGATAGGAGCCGGGCCGAGTGGCGACGGCGGGTGTGCCGGCCAGCGTGCGGGGGCGGCTCCGGTCGCGGGCGCGGCCCATGGACAGCGCATGCAGACCTGCGAAAACCGAGACGCCGATAAGAGCGGAGGCGAGTGCGAGCTGCGCTGACATGGTGCTCACCCGCCGCTCATGGCGTTGTCTTGCATCCGCTTCAGCACAAAGAAGCCGATCAGCACCCAGACGACGCAGACAGCGGTGACGATGCGCCCGCTCGTGGTGGTCCAAAGGACCTGGGTTCGCTCGGGGTCCATGAAGTAGGTCAGGCCCAACAGCAGGAACGGCATCGCCGCGAGGGCCTTCGCACTGGAGCGCGCGGATGAACCCATGGCCTCGATCTTCTCGTTGAGCTTGCGGCGCTCGCGCAGCGTGTTCGAGAGATTGCTGAGGGTGTCGGCGATGGCGCCGCCCTCGGTCTCCTGGATGCTGATGGCGATGGCGAGGAACCGGGTGTCTGATATGGGCACCCGGTGGGCCAGCATTTCGGTCGCGTCTGTCAGCGAGGCGCCGATGCTCTGGGCATGCACGACCAGCTCGAATTCCGTCCGTACGGGCTCGGCGGCTTCCCTGGCGACTGAGCGGATGCATTCGGAGACGGGAAGACCGGCGCGGGTTCCGCGCACCAGCACGTCGAGGGCGTTGGGAAGCTCGTGCGAGAACGCGGCGTAGCGCGCCGCGATCTTGCGTTCCAGATAGGCGGCGGGAAGCATGAACCCGGCAGCAAAGGCAAGCGGCAGGGAAAGGATCACCGATCCCGTGGCGACAACGAGCACAAGGAAGGCGAGGACGCTGACGCCGATCTGCACGCGGCGATATTGTGATCGGGACCAGGACAGGCCCGACCGTTCCAGGCGGAGTTCCACGGCGCGGGCGCGATCGCCGGCACCCCTGCGGGCCTGCTCGTCGCGGCTGAGCTGCGCCAGGCGTTCCATGATCATCTGACGGCGTGCGTGCCGGGCCGTGCGTTCATCCCCGAACAGGGCGGCCCTCGTGCGATCGACGAAGGCCCGCTTGCGGTCGCTCGCCAGCGAGGGGTTAAGGTACTGATAGAGGGAGCCCATCACGAGCAACGACACGGAACAGGCGCCGAACAGAGCTGCGAGGGTCTGCATCACGGCTCCCTCGCGTTCATGTTGAGGGCGGACAGCGCGGCGGCCAGGCGCTCGGCGAGGCCATAGCGTTCGGCGACCCGGTAGAAGGAGGGGCGGAGCTGCCCTTTGCCGACATGTCGGCCGCGCGCGTGGTCGTAGACGATCAGGTCTTCCGTCGTGATCGTCTCGCCTTCGACGCGCAGCACGTCGGTGACATGCGTCACCACGCGCTTGCCGGTGATCAGCTGCTCGGTCTGGATGATGACGTCGAGCGAGTCGGCGAGGTCGCGCTTGATGTTGAGGCTGGGAACGGCCTCATAGCCTTTCGCCGTGCGTATGAGCGCTTCCATGCGGGAGAGGGCAAGCCGGGGATCATTGGCGTGCACGGTGCCCATTGAGCCGCTGTGGCCGGTGTTCATCGCATTGATGAGATCGACGGCCTCTTCACCGCGCACCTCGCCGACGATGATGCGGCGCGGGCGCATACGCAGCGCGTTGCGCACCAGCTGCCGCATTGTGATTTCGCCGGTGCCCTCGGCGTTCTCGGCGCGGGTTTCCATCCGGACGACATGCGGAAGCTGCAGCTGAAGCTCGGCGGTGTCCTCACAGGTGACGATGCGTTCGCGCTCGTCGATGCAGGACGAGACGCAATTAAGCAGGGTGGTCTTGCCGGAGCCCGTGCCGCCGGAAATCAGAATGTTGAGGCGGCACCGGCCGATGACGGCGATGACGTCCATGGCCTCGGGACTGAGCGAGCCGGCGGCGACAAGCTGTTCGAGGGTGAGGCGTTCCTTGCGGAATTTTCGGATGGTCAGGATGGTGCCGTCGACGGCGATCGGCGGCAGCGTGACGTTGATGCGCGAGCCGTCTTTCAGGCGGGCATCGCAGATCGGCGAGGATGTATCGACGCGCCGGCCGGTCTCGTCGACCATGCGCTTGGCGATGCGCTGCAAGGCGTCCTCGCTGCGAAAGCGAATGTCGCTCTGCACCATGGAGCCAGCGATTTCGAGGTGAATAGCGCCGGTGCCGTTGACCATGATTTCGGAGATATCGTCACGCGCCAACAGGGGCTCCAACGGCCCGAAGCCGCACATCTCGGCGGTCAAATCGTTGATCAGCCATTCGCGATCCGCCGCTTTGAGAAAGCCGGCCTGGGGGTCGGCCTGCAGGGTCTGACGGATGGCGTTGTTGACCTCGGCGCGGAAGGCATCCGAGGAAAGCGCCGCCGGATCGGCCGGGCCGAAGGTATCGGCCGCCCGGAACAGGGTGTCGGCGGTGCGGTTGCGGACGGCATCGAGGCGTTCGCGATCCTCGGCCCGGATGGTGGAAACCGGCGCGAGCTGGACGACCTCGGGCTTGGGCGCGGGGGCGGCCGGGGTGTCCGGGAGTTTGGTCTTGCTACCGAAGAGAGCCATGGCGCCGGTCACTTCCTGAAGGGGGACAGCAGGCGGGTGGGAAGGTCGCGCAGGGCGGCCAGCGGCCCGCTGCGCGCCGAGGCGGCGGCAAGAGGGGTCACGGCGGCCGGATCGCCGGGGGCAATGCGGGCATAGACGGCGCGGAGAGCGCCGGCGGCGGCGCTGTCCGGCGCGCTGGCGGCGATAAGGGTGCCCTCGGCTTCCGCCTCGGCGAAGGTCTTCGGCTCGGCGGGAACCGTCACGATGGCGCTCGGGCTGACATTCAGGGCGCGCGCCACCTCTGTGACAGACCAGTCCTGTTCCGCGCGTCCCGCCTGCCCGGCCTGGTTGAGGACCAGAACGGGTTCGGGACCGTCGGCGGCGCGGATCTCGCGCAGGATGGCGCTAGCACGGGGTATCGCGACAAAATCGGGTGTCGCGACGAGGACCAGGTGATCGGCCCTGGCGAGCGCCGAAAGGGTATCGGGTCCGAGCAGCCAGCCCGGAAAGTCCGTCACGACCGTGCGGGCGGATTTGCGGGCGGTGTTGAGAAGGTTGGGAATGCCCCGCCGATCGACGCTGGCGCCAAAGTCGCCCTCAGTGCTGGCGATGCCGAGGTTCGGCGAGAGCGGCGTGCTCATTGTGATTTTGTCGAGCATTTCGTTATCCAGCTCGATGGGCTGGTAGAGCATGCGCGACAGGTCGGGGTCGGGCTCCAGGCCAAGAAGGGCCGGCAGCGACGACATCGGCACGGACATATCAAGCAGCAGGCTGGAGCCGGCGCGCGCCCCGAGCCATGCGAGGTTGGCCGCGATGGTGGTCGCTCCGACACCGCCGCGTGCGCCGATGACGAGCGTGACGGCGCCGATCGCGCCGTCGCTCTCGCGGCGCGACAGGACGTGATCGCCGATGGAGCGGATGAGGTCCGCCGGCGAGAAGGGAGCGACGAGATAGTCCGCCGCACCCTCGCGCTTCAGCCGGCGATAGAGCGCAATATCGTTGTGGTGCCCGATGACGAAGACCTGGGTGGCCTCGCCGCAATGGGGCGCGAGAAGCGCCAGCTCGTCCATCAGCTGATCGGCGCCCTGGCCGGGCTGCATCTCGATCGCGACGATGTCGGGAACGGCGCCCAACTGCTGGATGGCGCGAATGAGGCCGGGCACGCCGTCCTCTCCGAGGAGGCTGTTGACGCGCGACATGCTGTCGTGGCGGATCGCGGCGGACAGGACGGCGCCAACCGGCGCCGTCGTATGGGCGGCCACCAGAGAGAGCCGCGGCAGGGCGCGGATACCCGGCTCGGGCATGGAAGAGGTGTTGTCGACCGCGACAAGCATCAACGGCCTCCCGCGTCTTGCACGGAGATCGCCTCAGCGGTGTAGCCGGTGCTGGGGTCGCGGCCTTCGCGCAGGGCGCGCACGTCATTGACCCTCTTGCCGGCGTCGCCGGCGGCGGCCATTCGCGGGCGTTCAATGTCGAGCGGGTCGAGCGCCTGAGCGGCGATGTTGGCCTGATAGGCGCAGCCGAAGTTCCAATAGGGCTCGTTCGACCACCACTCATTGTCCGCGGCCGCTTGTGAAATCTGCCCCCCTCCCCCGCCCCCGCCCGCGAGGTCGAAAGGCCATTGCCCGCATTGATGGGGCACAGCGGCGGCAAGGGCTCGGTAGGAGAGGTAGATGGGGGCGATGCTGGTGATGCCGGCGTCATCGTAAGACGCCTGGCTGATGGCCCGGGCCGGGATACCCTGGCGGACAAGCTCGTCGCGGACGGTGGACACGGTCTGGCGGGTGAGCGGATCGGCGCGCCCTGCCCCGGCGGGGACGCGGATCATGACGTTGCTCCGGCTGTCGGCCCGGTAGGCGCGCGCGAACTGCGCGACGTCATCGGCCTGCCGCCGGTCTAGCCCGCGATGTGTGGAGGGATAGACGGGCAGGCTTCGGGCTTCGTCGACCAGCTCGATAGGGTGGCGCGCATTGACGGAGGACGGGTAATAGCCGGTGTCGAAACGCTGCTGGGTGCAGCCGGCGGCTGCAAGGGCGACCAGGGAGGCGGCGAGGATGTGGGTGCTGTTCATGATCGTGCCTCGGATCAATCGACGATGAACCCGGCGTGGCCGTAGTAGCCATTCGCGACGGGAGGTCCGGCTTTCGTGGGATTTGTGCGCGGGCCGGCGGGAGCGATGATCCGGTTGACCTGACCGAAGAAGACGGCGCGCGGGTCGGGGGCGTCGGCGAAACCCTGATCGGGTCGCGTTGCCTGCCGGGCCTGCAGCGGGCGCGCGAGCATCGGCTGCACGATGATGACGAGTTCGGTTTCCTCCCGCTGATAGTCACGGGAGCGGAAGAGCGCCCCGAGGACGGGCAGATGCATGAGGCCGGGCACGCCGGTGATGGCCCGCCGGCCGCCCTGCTGGATGAGCCCGGCCGTGACAAGGGAACCGCCGGAGGGGAGTTCGACGGTGGTTTCCTGCTTGCGCAGCTTGAAGGCCGGGATGGTGACGGTGCTGTTGTTGCCGACCGGATAGGTGAGCTGGTTCTGCGTATCGACGTCGGAGACTTCGGTCGCAACGCGCAGGGAAATGTTGCCGGAAGACAGCACGGTCGGGGCGAAGGTCAGCGACACGCCGAACTTCTTGTATTCGATGCTGGGTTGGCACGAATTGTCGTTGGTACAGGTGACGCCGGTCGGGATCGGCACCTCGCCGCCGACCAGGAAGTTGGCGGTTTCGCCGGAAATGGCTGTCAGGACGGGTTCGGCCAGCGTGCGGGCGACGCCCACTTGCTCCATGGCCTGGACGGACAGGGTGCCATCGGAGCCGGAAATCACCCCGGCCGTTGAAGACAGCGCCTGGCCGGCGACGCCGAAGGGGTTGGACATGACCCCGCCAAGCACGACGTCGCCGATTTCCCAGGTGCCGACCGCGTTGACGCCGAGCTGCTTGAGCACGTTGCGCTGCACCTCGGCGACCGTCACTTTCAGCATGACCTGTTCGCTGGCGCTGATGGTCATGGCATTGACGACGCGCTCGGCGGTGCCGACGAAGCCCTGCGCGATATCCATGGCCTTGGTGGCGACGGCGGCGCTGGGCACCTCGCCGGAGAGCACGACGGAGTCGGCGGACATGCGGACCGAGATCGAGGCGCCCGGGAGCGCGGCCGCGAGGATGCTGCGCAGGCTGCCGACATCGCGCGCCACCCGTACCTCCACTTCCGCGATCTGGGAGCCGTCATCGCTGCTGATGAGAATGGTGGTCGCGCCGGGGCCAATGCCGGTGATGTAGATCTGTCGATCGGTCTGCACGGTGGCGGTTGCCACCTTGGGATCGGCGACATAGGCATCGGCCGCCGCGCGAGGAACTGTGAAGACGAAGGAGCGGCCAAGCCCGACATCGAGGGTCTTGCGGATGATGCCCCGCGCTGGCGCTGCCGGCGTGGCCCCGGTCTGGTTGAACGCGGTGTTGAAATCGGGTGCGACAAAGCCCGGATTTGCGCGCGCCGGCTGGGTCTGCTGGGCAGCCGCCGTGCCGAGCGATCCGAGCAACAGGGACATGATCGTTACGAGCGACGTGGCGCACCGCGCACGGGAGGGAGCCATCTGCGATTCCTCGGCTTCACTGCTTACGGGCGATGCCGTAGCGGACGGTCATCATCTGAAGGTTGGTGCCGGCATAGGCATCGCCGGCTTCGCCGCGCGGTCGCAGGGCGAGCTTGATGGTGCCGACGGCTGCGCCAGCGATCCGCTCGGCCTGTGCCGGGTCGAGTTCGAGCGTGGCGGTCTCGCCAGTGACCGGCGTCCCGCCCATGGCGTCGGCGCCGAGATGGGGACCGACCGCGAGGACGCGGATATCGCGCATGAGCGTGGTGGCCGACTTCGCACTGCCGGCGCCGGCCGCCTCAATGGCGAGCACGTCGACATGGTCGCCCGGCATGATGAAATTGCCGGCGGAGCGGCTACCGCGCGCGTCAATGTCGACGGCGACGGCGCGCTTGCCGTCCGGCAGGCTGAAGGCGAGAAGGCTCCCCGTCCCCTTGGCGAGCCGCTGGAGGCTGATCGCCTCGCCGGCCAGCAGGCCCTGGCGCGCGACGCTGCCAACGATATCGGCCTCAATCCTGGCCGCGTCGTCCGCCGATCTGTGAAGGATGGCGCTCGCGGGATGCGAGCCCTCGACGGTCTTCACCCAGCGGACATCACTGGCGGCGAGCTTCGCGCCGATGGGAAGATCCCGCGCGGCGACGAGAAGGTCGACGGTGGCCGGACCTTCGACGCGGCCGGTGGGAGCCGGTTGCACCGCGACCGCTGGCGTGGGGGCGGGCTGAACGGAGGCGAGGACCGCATAGGCGGCGACGCCGGAGAGCAATGAGGCGCCGAAGACGCCGATGCGCTTGATGTTCACGCAGCACCTCTATTTCAACTGAGCCAGGTGGCGGCGATGGCCGCGAGAGCGAGCGGCACGCCGAAGGGAACGCGCGCCTTGCGGATGCTCACGGTGCCGAGGGTGACGTCATCGACCCAGACAATGCCGGTAAGCGGCATCACGAACGGGAACTGACGCGACATCGCCAGGGCGACGATGAAGGCGATAAGCGCCACCAGAAGGATCAGCAGCCAGGCGACGAAGACAAAGAACGGGTGGCCGAAGCCGAGCCACAATCCGATCGCGCCGGCGAATTTAACGTCCCCTCCCCCCAGCGGCAGGCTGGAGGTCAGGGCACCAAAGAGCGCGACGGCGAACAGCGCGCCGAACAGCCCGGCGCCCGTGGCGAGATGGACAAGCGTGTCGTCAAGCGAGAGCTGCCGAAGCGGCGCGCAGATGATGAAGGCGCCGATGATGAGAAAAACGACACGGTTCGGCAAGCGTAGCGATCGAACGTCAATCACGAGAGCGACGAGCAGCAGGCCGGTAAAGATTACCTTGGGAAAAAGTTCGACCATGTGAAGCGCTCGATTGTGAAATCGGAATAATCGGGGGCGGGCGGGCTTATGGCTTGTTAGACAGCGACTCCCGCGAGGTGACGATCTCCTGTGCCGCCTCATTCAGCGGCTCGTCGTAACGTCCGGCGATCAGGCTGATGGCACCGGCGGCGATCAGGACGACGGCGATGATCACCAGGCCGTATTCGAGCGTCGCGGCGCCGGCGTCGTCCCTCAGAAGTCGTCGGGCATAGGCGGGAAGGTCAGTCATCTCGCGCTCCGGTCATCTCGCGTTCCTGGGAGAGCGTTGCCGGGTCCACATGGACCCGGCTCCGCGTTCGATAGGGATTGATGTCGGCGTTGGAGGCGTCAGCTGCCGGCCTTGGCGCTGGTCTGCGCGGCCGTCAGCGTGGTGCCGACATCGGTGAAGAGCGCGGTGACCTGGTCCTTGAAGGCACCGGCGGCGCCGGTGACGGCGGCGACGACGCCGAGGGTGATCAGGCCGTATTCGACGGTGGCCGCACCGGACTCGTCGCCGAGGACCTTCTTGGCGCCGTTGATGACATTCTTCATTCTCGTCTCCTGTATAGGTGGGTGTTTCGCCTGTTCTTAACAGGCGTATTCATGCCTACTCGTGAGACGTTGGACGGGTCAACGCATCGGGATAGGCTATACAGGTTCGGAATGCTGATTTTCTTGGATAGTCGATTTGTAGCTCGTCTAGCCTATAAGGAGATGTCGGCTAGACGGTCGCCGTATCAGTCGGATTTTAACAATCGGAGGTCACTGACGTGAGGAAATATGCAGTCTTGATGCTGTTGGTGGCGCTCGGTGCGGCGCCGGCGGCAGCTCAGTCCACGAGCACGACGGCGCCGGCGGCGCTCGATGGAAAGGTGGAGATCCCAGTCGATGAGGCCCGTGTGTTCGCGGTGCCATCAGGGGTTTCCACCGTGGTCATCGGAAACCCTGCGATCACGGATGTGGTGTTCACGGTCGATCGGCAGGGCGCGATCTTCACCGGCCGGAGCTTCGGTGCGACCAACGTGCTGTTTCTGACGGAATCGGGAGACACCGTGAAAAGCGCGCAAGTGCGCGTGGTGCGCGCTCCCGGCCTCCTGACGGTGACGCATGGCGACAAGCGCGCGACCTTCGCGTGCGATCCGCGATGCGCGCCGACGCAGTCTATCGGCGACGCACCGGAGGTGACGATACCGATCGGCGCACAGTTGCAAGAGCGGACGAGTGCCGCTGCGGCCGCTGCGAGGTGATGCGATGGCAATGCAAGCTGTCGCGCGCCTGAAGCGCGAGGAATCCGGGTCGATGCTCGTCGAGTTCGGCCTGCTCTTCATTCCCCTGGTCGTCGTGATCGTCGGGATTCTCGAAATCGGCCTGGTCCTGTTGGCTCAGCAGGTTCTGCAGTCGAACACCTCCAATGCCGTGCGCGTCATCGAGCGCGGCGAGGCTTTGGGATTATCGGCGGAGGACGCGCGGTCTCTGGCGCGCCAGGCCATCTGCTCGGGCACGTTGGTCCTTGTCGGTGAAGCGGCGTGCAATGCGTCCCTCAAGCTCGATGTGCGGATCATCGACGGATCGCCGGTCCCGTCCATGTTCGACGACGAGGGCGCTGTCGACGATGACGCCTTCGCAGCCGGGAACGGGGTCGCCGGCAACAGCATGCTCGTACGGGCCGTCCTGGAGCTGCCCTCGCTGACCGGCTTCCTGCCGGACCTGATCACCGGCCCCGGCGGCCAGCGGATCGTTACCGCGCAGGCCGTTTTCCGGATCGACCCCTATGCACCCTCGCTGTGAGCAACCACGATGCGATATCTCAGACAATTCAGTTCGGACGAGCGCGGCGTCGGCACGGTGGAATTCGCCCTCATGCTGCCGGTTCTCGTGCTGGTGTTCGTCGGCAGCAACTTCCTGGCCGAAACCGTGATCGTGCAGAACAAGGTGGCCCGCGCCGCGAACGCACTGGCGCGGCTGGCATCCATGGACGCGACCATCGACGATGATCGCTGGAACAGCTATCGGGCCATGACCGCGACCATGCTGGAGCCCATGGACGGCACCCCGACAGTGGTGCTCAGCAGCGTGGGAAACGCCGGGGACGGCCTTCAGGTGCGCTGGAGCGCCAGCAATGGCGCCGCTCTGGTTCGGGGCGCTCCGTTCGCGTTTCCGGCGGGCGCGGCCGCTTACGCCAGCTCGGACAAGAATGTGCTGGTGGCAAAGGTGACGCTGCCGCACAGCTCTCTCCTGGCGCGGATATGGAACGCCCTGCCCTGGGCGCCCTTCACCTTCACGCAGGATCAGACATATAGCGACGTGGCCTATGCTCTTCCCCTGAAGAAAAGCGGCGCGGGGACGGACCTTTGGACGCGCCGCAGTACCGGCGGCGCCACGGTCTTTTGACCTGCCAGCCGCCGCGTCACCACATCAGGCGGAAATGCGCTGCCACGGCCGGGATGATCCTGAGAAGGACATCCCGGTCAGCCGGGTTATACTTCCCGGTCCACAGCGGAATAGTGCGCGACAGCCTTTGTGCGGGCTTCATGCAGCGCCCCAGCTACGCCCGATTCCGGTGTGACATATTAACCTCATATACATCTTATTCGACCACGGTGACGAGCGCCCTTGCCTTCTCCGTGAGTGAATAGACGTAAACGCGACCGCGCCCGCCATCGTGTAGATTAGTACGGTAGGTCAGGAAGCCACGACTTTCGAGCGCTTTGACAATTTCAACAACGACATTCCGAGGCGCCTTAACTCGCTCGCACAGCTTTGTCACAGTCACAGACTCGCCGGCCAGATGCATCGTGTAGATGCATGACATAAGACCGGCCTGCTTTAAACGCCGACTCGCCGTCTCTCCCGGCCGCCGATCTTCCATGATGAGATTGATTAATCTCATCATATACGTTCTCGACAGTTGGCGGGTGTCCGCCGTCTGGGGGATTGGCATGAGAATCTCCTATGCATATTATCAGCCGTAAATCGGTCGAAGAACGGGAGCCCCCTGTTCAGAAACCAAAGGCGATCGGCGCGAATGTCAGTTGACGGGTGATTTCTTGTTGCTCTCCAGCAAGGAGCGGGTCGCGCGATGCGGGCCGCGACGCCAGAGGTGAAGCAAGTTAATCGGCCGGACGACCGTACCTTGGCAAGGTGAAATTTGGTTGTGCTCATGCAGATTACGTTCATTAGAAATGTTTCAACATGCCAGAATCACGCACATCTGATTGGAGTGCGCTAAATGGTCGCTTTCGGCGTCAACGCTACGGCACAGCCGCGCTCTCGGAACAGTCATCCGATAGAGATTTACTATCACCCGGAGATTTCGCCGTGCCCTCAACGTTCGGGCGTGGCGCTGCGGCCGGCACGAGTGCCGGGCTCTATTCTGCCTCCCTTGATGCCAGAGGCTGGCGTCTCCGCTGTTTATGCGGCGAATTGGGGCAGTGAGTGCCGGCCGCTGACGGTCGAGGACGTGGTCGCGGTGACGACGCGTTATTATGGGCTGAGCCGGGCCGCGCTCGTCGGATCGAGCGCCGTCACGCGCCGGGTCACGGATGACGCTCTCGTGCCCTTCCGCTATGTCGCGCTCACCCTGGCCGTGCGGCTGACGAAAGAGACCGCCAAGACCATCGCGGCGGCGATTGGCCGTCGCGATAGCACAAGCGTGTATATGGCTTATCGGTACATTAGGGATAAGCGCCGGGCGAATGAACGTTGGCATGATGATCTTCTGTTGCTGACCACGATACTTAGCGATCTTTTTGAAGTGACGCCGTCCGGTCGTCTGGGCGTTTAGCGGCAGGAGTGAGACATGGCGTTCCATGTACGTTGCGAGAAAACCGATCGTGTGGTGCGACGCCTGTCGCGGGAAATGGGCATGGGGCTGACGGACGTGGTCCGGGAGTCCGCCCGTTTCATGCTGGAAAGCCGCGTCAAGGCGCTGCCGCTGAAGCAGCGCTTGCAGGCGCTCCAAGCCGAGATCGACGGGCCGCGCCTCACCGGGCATGTGCCGGTCGGCACGTCCGCCTCGTCGCTCTATGTGCCGGGCGTGACGTTCGCGACCATCCTCGCGAGCGAGCCATGCTCGGATGATCTTTGCGCGGCCATAGAGGCCGCCGCGCGCGTGTACACGTCCAGCAGCGCGGCCTATCGAGGCGCGGTGTTGCTCATGGAGCGGACCGGCATCGAGCCGGGCCACGCACGCCACAAGGTTGACGCGATGATCACGCTGGCCGGCATCCGCACCCTGCCGCCGAGCGACCGCGTCGAGGATCAGGCGCTCGTCATCGCGCGCGACTGGCGCGCGGCGGGCAATAATTGCCCGCCCGACCATTTCAGCCTGATGGACCGGGCGTATTGCGCCACCATGCGCGTGAGCCCGGTGATCCTCTACCCGCCCTCGCATCAGAACTGATAGGCCAGGCCGGCGCGCACGTCGTAGAGCGAGGGATCGAGCGTGACGCTCATCCCGCTGGTGTAGTCGATGATTTCGGCGTCGCCACCCTCGAAGGTGTAGTTGCCTTCGATGCGCAGTATCCAGTTCGGATCGAGCTTCACATCGACACCGGCGCCGAGCTGGAGGGCGCTGCGATAGCCGTCCTTCACCGTGTAGGCGGTGCCGGCCAGCTCGCCGAGATTCGCGAAGCGGATATCGGTCAAGGCCCACGCGGCACGAACATAAATGAGCGTGTTGTCCTGGGCGGCAAAGCCGGCGCGCACGGCCAGGCCAAGCTGCCAGTCGAGGTCGGCGGGGATCGCGCCGCCGAGGCGCTGGCCGAGATAGGTGAATGTCCCTTCCGCGCCGATGACGTAGGAATCGATCTGATAATTGTAGCCGGCATAGCCGCCGATCGTCGCGCCGCTATCGGCGAGCGAGGTATGGGCGGCGAAATCGAAGGGGGCGACGCTCAAGTTCTGTGAAGCGCTCGCGCCGGCGTAGCCGGCGGCGATGCCGATATAGGAGCCGGTCCAATTGGACGGCGCGGCCGAATAGTCGGCGCCCCACATGTCATTGAACGCCGATCCGGTGCTCTGGGCGAAGGCGGGCGCGGCCACGGTAGACAATGCCAGCCCGGCCAGCGTGGCGACTATGAGTTTCATCGCAGATGTCCCTACTATCGGTGTTTCTGCCGTTTGGCAGTCCATAGGGAACGTGCGGAAGTCGTCGCATAGAGGCAAGAAATCGGGGAGGCTATACAGTAAGTTGCCGCCAACATCGCCGTTTTCTGCGGGACTTATGTTGAGAGTCGATCTAGACATGGGCGCAACAGGAAACGGCCCCGCGTGAGCGGGGCCGTTTTTTCTCTTCGCTTGCCTGGGAGGCCGCTGCTAAGCGGCCTCCTCCGTTGCGGCGGACTGGTAGCCGTGGAGATAGCCGGCGGCCCGTTCGGCGTGCGCGGCCGCTGTGAAAATGGCGCGCTTGTCTTCCTTCAGCACCTTCAGCCAATGCGCCACATAGGAGGCGTGATCCTCGCGCGGCTCCAGAGCGATATCGAGGTCGGCCGCGAGGAAGGCCGCGCCGATCTCGGCGACCAGTTCCTCGGCCGCGTATCCGGCATCGCCCCAGCGTTTGGCCTCAAAGTTGCGATTGAGACGCGGCTTTGCCCCGCTCCAGTGCACCAGCTCGTGCAGAAGGGTGGTGGCGTAGCTCTCGGCGTCAATGAACGCCTCAAAGGCCGGCATCTGGATAAGATCAGTCGCGGGGCTGTAGAACGCGCGGGAACCGCCGTGGCGCAAATATGCGCCGGTGTTCGTCACGAAGGTATCAGCCGCCTCGTATCGTCCCGAAGGCGGGACATGCGGGACGGGCGCGGCTGTGTAGTGCTCGGGCAACCCGTCGATCTGGTCGGCGTTGAACACATTATAGGTCTTGAGGAAGGGAATGCGGGTTTCCACCTCTTCCCCGTCATTGTTGACTTCGTTGCGCTCGATGGCGCCGGCATAGACGACGACGCATGAGCGCTCGCCCTTGCGCACCTGGGCGCCGAGTTCCTGGGCCTGCCGATAGGTCATCCAGTAGTTGGACGAAAAGCCCTTATCCTGCGCCTCGATCCAGAGAAGAAGGGTGTTGATGCCGGAATAGGGCACGCCGTTGTGGCGCAGGGGTCGCGGGGTGCTGCCCACCTTCCACGGCATCGACCACGGGCGGGTGCCGGCTTCAAGGTGCGCGATAATGGCATTGGTGACGGTCTGATAGATGTCCGTCCGGGTTTCGGTGGTGAGCTTTGCCTTTGCCATCTGTCTTCCCCTTTTTTCGCTGCGAAGCAGGCTGCGTCCTGCTTCCTGAGGGTCGCGGAGACCGGGGGAGTTGGGGGGCAAGGGGGATGATGACGGGGGGAACCACCCACCCGGAGGGCGGCGGCGTTTACGCGCCGGCATGGCAGGCCGCTTGCGGCCGAATGCTGGGGGGTGGCGTCATCGCCCTTGCTGGGGCAGAGGGGGCAGCGCCCCCTGGCCCCGCGCACTGACGATGGATCTTGCGTGCCCTGGCGCGCTCTATGTGATCTTGGGCAAGGGATCGTCACCCGTGAGGGACGAGACGCCGGCGCAGCTGGGGGCTCGGTGCGCCTGGCGCATGGAGCCCGGTCACGACGCGAAGCGGCGGGAGGACCGCCCCTGCCGATCTTCGCGGTAGGTTACGCCATCAATATCGGCGACTATCGCGGCTCGAGAATGCCTGGCCAGAGGACAGAGACGGATGGAAACGCGAATCCGGGAGGCACCTGCCGGCGACTGGGAGATGCCGGACGATGCGTCTGTACTGACGTCTCTGGGTCAATTCGTGATGGCTTGGTCCTTGGCGGAATCGACCGTCGAGGTCTGCATCGCAAAACAACTCGGGCTCACTCCGCTGGACGGATTGAACCGCCCCGGGTTTGTCGGAGGCCCCAACTCCTGAGAGGATGGGGCCATGACGAGCAAGACGACGAACAAGTTCTCGCCTGAGGTGCGCACTCGCGCAGTACGGATGGTGCTGGACCACGAGGCTGAACACCCTTCGCGCTGGCAGGCGATCGTGTCGATTGCGACCAAGATCGGCTGCTCGGCACACTCGCTGAACGAGTGGGTGAAGAAGGCCGAGATCGATGCCGGCAAGCGGGCAGGCATGACGACGGATATGTCGGCGAAGCTGAAGGCACTTGAGCGCGAGAACCGCGAGCTGCGGCAGGCGAACGAGATCCTGCGCAAGGCATCCGCATATTTCGCTCTGGCGGAGCTCGACCGCCGGTCGAAGACATGATCGCGTTCATCGATGATCATCGCGGTGCGTATGGGGTCGAGCCGATCTGCAAGGTGCTGCCGATCGCCCCATCGACCTATCATGCGCATGTCGCCCGGCGGCTTGATCCGTCGAAGTGCTCGGCACGGGCGCTACGGGACGCGGCCTTGCGGCCCGAGATCGAGCGCGTGTTCGCCGAGAACTTCGAGGTCTATGGAGCGCGCAAGGTCTGGCGACAGATGATGCGCGAGGGGTTCGACGTGGCGCGCTGCACCGTCGAACGGCTGATGCAGGGCATGGGCCTCGCTGGTGTGATCCGCGGCAAGCCGGTCCGCACGACCATCCCGGACAAGTCGGCACCGTGCCCGCTCGACCGTGTGAACCGGGTGTTCCATGCGCCGGCACCGAACCAGCTTTGGCTGTCGGACTTCACCTATGTCAGTACCTGGTCGGGCTTCGTCTACGTCGCCTTCGTGATCGACGCCTATGCCCGCCGCATCGTCGGCTGGCGGGTGAGCAAGACCGCGCATGCCAGCCTCGTGCTGGATGCACTGGAGCAGGCCCTTCACGAGCGACGGCCCGTTCATCGCGGCGGCCTGGTGCACCATAGCGACCGCGGCTCGCAATATGTGAGCATTCGCTACACCGAACGGCTGGCTGAGGCCGGCATCGAGCCCTCGGTCGGCAGCGTCGGTGACAGCTATGACAACGCACTCGCCGAGACGATCAACGGCCTCTACAAGGCCGAGGTCATCCATCGTCGGGGGCCTTGGCGATCCTTCGAGGCCGTCGAGTTCGCCACGCTGACCTGGGTTGACTGGTTCAACCATCGCCGGCTGCTGGAGCCTATCGGCAACATCCCGCCGGCCGAAGCCGAGGAACGCTACTACGCCATGCTCGGTGAGACAGCCATGGCGGCATGACTTAAACCAAATGGCCTCCGGTGAAGCCGGGGCGGTTCAGATCGATTGTCACAGCAGGGCTGCAATTCCGCAGCCGTCAAGCGTTACTTGCAAGCCTTCTTGCTCGCGACACACCTCCAAACACCGCCGCGATTGCCGTGTTGAAGGAAATGGGGAGCATAGGCGACCGGAACGATATCCTTCACAGTGTGGTCGGCGGAAGCAAAGCTGGCGTTTGGTTCAACCGGCGCAAGACAGGCCCTAACAAATTCACGAGCAAAATCGAAAAATATGATGCCTCGCGCCTGATGATGCTGGTCCTGAAATGCTCAACCCTCGCCTCGGATCTAATGGCAGCGCTTGATGTCAGCGCCGACGATTACAAACGTTTCTTCCAAGAATCCCACAACGCTGTGAACAGTGATGTTGCCCCCTAACTTCTATCCAGCTGTGAGTTCGCTCTGACGGCTGGATTGGCCTTCTCGGCGTGCGGAGCGGGAAGGGCAGACGCGGGCTGATTCATGATGTGCAGCGTCAGATCCCCCGGCGGGTGGAACGTTGATGCGAAGGCGGTTGCGACTCGTGTTCCGATCCTCTCAATAGAGAGAATCGAGAGAGAGAATCGAGCCTGCTGCATTGCGCCAAGAACCTATATCTGCGGGAGCGTCGACAGCAGATGCTTCGGTGAAGACGGCATTCCCGCACCACGGAGACGCAACGAACTCCGTGGCGCGGGCGAGACTAGCTCATCAATCGGTCCGCTTGATCTCGGCGTAAGCGCCGCTCGTCTTCAAGGTGAGGGTCACGTCGGCGCTGCCACGGTTGCGCCAGAACCAGCCGTGATTGCCGTCGAAGGCCGCTTCAAGCACGCCGTCATCGCCTGGCACCGCGCGGCCCTTCTCATAGCTGATGGACTTGCCGCCGCCGTCGCCATGGGTATCGAAGTTCACCACGCCGCCGGCGACTGTCCAGCTGTAATCGGCCTTGGCACCGGCCTTCATCACCAGCTTGATCTCGGCGCCCTGGCCGGGCGTGAGCGTAAGGGTTGTCACATCCTGCCGCGAGGCGGTCTGGGCCGACGCCGGGGAAACGACGAGAGCCGCAAAGACCCGGCCGAACAGGCTGGAACCGGGGGCAAGCACCGTGGAGTTCTGGTCCATCTGCCGGTCGCGCTCGGCTTCCTCGGCGAGTTGCACCTTGATCTCGCCCATCTGCGCGAGGCCGAGCACCCGGCCGACGCCGGTCGGGTCGATATTGTACTCGGCGGGCAGCACGATGGTGATGAGGATCGCCAAGGCTGCGACGATGGCGATGAGGGTGGAGCGCAGAAGCTGGCGGGAGGTCGGTAGTTCGGCGCGCGAAGGAATGTCCGAATTGTACATGTCAGTACGTCCTTGAATTGGGAGGGGTCACGCGACGAACCAGCCGGTGATTTGATAGCCGATCAGCACGAAGCCGGCGGTCATCATCACGACGTTGGCGGTGTAGGCGTGACGGAAGAAGCTGTCGGTGCGGCGCCAGTAGCTCATGACGATGAGGATCGCAGCGAGCGCGAGGAGCTGGCCGATTTCCACGCCGACATTGAAGGCGAGCAGGTTCGGTAACAGGCCGTCCGGCGAGATGTCGTATTCGATGATCTTGGTCGACAGGCCGAAGCCGTGCAGGAAGCCGAAGATCAGCGTCGCCGCTTTTGAATCCGGCTGCACGCCGAACCAGCGCTGGAAGGCGCCGAGATTGTCGAGCGCCTTGTAGACCACCGAGAAGCCGATGATGGCATCGATGATGTAGCTGTTGATGCCTATGTTGAAATAGACGCCCAGCAGCATCGTCGTCGAATGCCCGATGGCGAACAGGCTGACATAAATCGCGATGTGCTTGAGCTTGTAGAGGAAGAAGATCACGCCCAGCAGGAACAGGATGTGATCATAGCCGGTCACCATGTGCTTGGCGCCGAGATAGACGAAGGGCAGCAGGTGCACGCCTGTGATTTCCTGGATGTAGCCCTTGTCGCCTTCGGCCACGGCATGGGCGAAGGCCGTTGCCACGGTGAGCGGCAGCAGGAGAAGCGCAAGGCCTTGGCTATGGACGAGCCGCGTCAGCGACGCGCGCACGCCAAACCGGCCCTCGCGAGAGGTGGGATGCATGGAAACTCCGAAATGTCGTCGATGAGGGGGGCCGCGTGTGCGGCCGCGATCACACGGTGACGACGTGTTTCGGAGGCTTCTCGAAGGGATAGGTCTTCGTCACCGCAGGCGCATCCCGGACCGCGACGCTCCAGACCCGCCATGCCGGCGGCGTCATCTGGACGAGCGCAGAAAGAGCGCTGGGAACGTCGTGCGAGTGATCAGTGGGGTCGTGGCCATGGGAATGGCCGGGCGCCTGCTCGTCCTGCCAGCCCTCGTCATGGGAATGGCCGTGGTCGGCGATCTCCTGGGCGAGGGCCGCGTGCCGCTCGGCCTCGATCGCGAGAAGAACTACAGGGTTATGGGACAGCGCGGTTCGCACGGTCGCCGCCACCGACCCCAGCGCCATGACAAGCGCGAGGAAGCCGCAAAGCAGGACGGTGCGGGCACGAGGCGTCATCACGGATAGGTATCGCCGAAAATCTGAATCGTTCATTAACCCTAGGTCATCCGGCCTGAGACGCAACCGTCTTTATCCCCCTCAGGGGGATCGACATAACCCCTCTAGGGGGATAGGATATAGAAATGAACGATCACCCGCACATCCATGAGACGCATCCCGAAATCGTCAAGCGGCTGAAGCGCGCGGATGGTCATTTGCGCAGCGTGATCGAGATGCTTGAGGCCGGCCGCAGCTGCCTGGACATCGCCCAGCAGCTCCACGCGGTCGAAAGGGCAATCACGCAGGCGAAGAAGACCCTGATCCAGGATCATCTCGACCATTGCCTCGATGAGGTCGTCGCCCCGCTGCCGCGCGACCAGCGCCGTTCGATCGACGATTTCAAGGACATCATCAAATACCTATGAGGACCGCATGACGCCCTTTGCCGAACTACTGCAGCAGGGGGCGGGGAACGCCTGGCTGTTCATTCCGAGCGCCATCCTGCTCGGCGCGCTGCACGGGCTGGAGCCGGGCCATTCCAAGACCATGATGGCCGCCTTCATCGTCGCGGTGCGCGGAACCGTGGCGCAGGCGGTCCTACTCGGCCTGGCGGCCACCGTGTCGCACACCATGGTGGTCTGGGTCATCGCCATCGGCGGCATGTCTATATGGCAGGGCATCGCGCCCGAGACATTCGAGCCCTATCTGCAGCTCGTCTCGGCGATCATCATCGTGGCGATGGCTATCTGGATGCTGTGGCGCACCTATGAGGACCAGCGACAGGCGAAGCTGGCGAGCGGGCACAGCCATGGCCATCACGGGGACGGTCATGACCACGGCCATGACCATCACCATGGCCATGACGCCCATGCCCATCCCGCCTCCGATATCCGGCTGATCGACACCGGGCACGGCCTGCACAAGCTTGAGCTGCACGACCACGGTCATGGCGACGCGCATTGGCGTTTCCGGCCGGAGCGCGGCAAGCCCTGGGCGGCCGACGAGGTGAAGCTGACCACCGAGCGGCCCGACGGGCGCGTCCAGACCTTCGCCTTCGCCGAACGTGGCGGCTATATCGAGAGCGTCGCGGCCGTTCCGATGCCCGTCGATTTCATGGTCCGTCTCGCCCTTGGCCACGGCAACCATTCGCATGATTTTGACGTGTCGTTCCTCAAGAGCACGCAGGGCCACGACCATCTGCACGAGGAAATGCGCGGGCTCGAGCTTGGCACCGACGGCTACCAGGACGCCCATGAGCTTGCCCACGCCAACGACATCCGCAAGCGTTTCGCCGACCGCAAGGTGACGACCTGGCAGATCGTGCTGTTCGGCCTGACCGGCGGCCTCATTCCCTGCCCGGCGGCCATCACCGTGCTGCTGCTGTGCCTCCAGCTCAAGGAGTTCACCCTCGGCTTCGGGCTGGTGCTGTGCTTCTCGATCGGGCTCGCCCTCACGCTGGTGGCGGTCGGTGCGGCGGCGGCGCTCAGCGTGCAGCATGCGAGCAAGCGGTTCACCTGGTTCTCCACCTTTGCCCGGCGTGCGCCCTATGTCTCCGGCCTGTTGCTGGTCGTGGTCGGCCTTTATGTCGGCTGGCATGGCTGGAGCGGCATCGCCGCGCTCGCCAGCACGCCGGCGGTGTGAACCATGCTCGCTGTCCTTGCCAACCGGACATACCGGCACCTGTTCCTCGCCCAGGTCATTGCCCTGATCGGGACCGGGCTGGCGACCGTGGCCCTCGGCCTTCTCGCCTATGACTTGGCGGGGGCGAATGCGGGGGCGGTGCTGGGCACGGCACTTGCGATCAAGATGATCGCCTATGTCGGCGTCGCGCCGGTTGCCGCCGCCTTTGCCGAGCGACTGCCGCGACGGACGACGCTGGTTTCGCTGGATCTGGTTCGTGCCGCCGTCGCGCTCCTGCTGCCCTTTGTGAGCGAGATCTGGCAGGTTTATGTGCTGATCTTCGTGCTGCAGTCGGCGTCCGCCGGATTCACGCCGACCTTTCAGGCGACGATCCCCGATGTCCTGCCGGATGAGCGCGACTATACCCGCGCGCTCTCGCTGTCCCGGCTCGCCTATGACCTCGAAAGCCTGGTCAGCCCTATGCTGGCCGCCGCCCTGCTCACGCTGATCAGCTTTCACAGCCTGTTCGCCGGCACCGTCGTCGGCTTCCTCGCCTCGGCCGCCCTCGTGGTCTCGGTGGTCCTGCCGAGCCCGCAGGCGGGAGAGAAGCGGGGCATTTACAACAGGACCACGCGCGGCATCCGCATCTATCTGGCAACGCCGCGCCTGCGCGGCCTGCTGGCGCTGAACCTTGCCGTCGCGGCGGCCAGCGCCATGGTCATCGTCAACACCGTGGTTCTGGTTCAGGCGGTGCTGGGCCTCGACCAGAGCGCCGCTGCACTGGCGCTCGCCGCCTTCGGTGGCGGCTCGATGGTGGCGGCGCTCGTACTGCCGCGACTGCTGGAGACGGTTCCTGACCGCACCGCCATGCTCGCCGGCGCCGGGGTGTTGGTCGCGGGGCTTCTGGTCGGGTCCGCGCTCCACAGCTACGCATTCGTGCTGCCGCTCTGGTTCCTGCTGGGGCTTGGCTATTCGCTGGTGCAGACGCCCTCGGGCCGTCTGCTGCGCCGCTCCTCGCGGCCTGAGGACCGTCCCTCGCTCTTCGCGGCGCAGTTCGCGCTGTCGCATGCCTGCTGGCTGATCACCTATCCCCTTGCCGGCTGGCTGGGCGCGAGCATCGGCCTGCCGGGCACGTCCGCCATGCTTGCCCTTCTGGCCGGGTTCGCCGTTCTCGCCGCGTTGCGGCTGTGGCCGGCGAGAGATCCCGATGAGCTGGAGCATGTCCACGGCGCGCTGGCGGAGGATGATCCCCATCTGGCTGGCGCTGTTCCCGTTGCCGGCGGCCATCGCCACAGCCATGTGTTTGTCATCGACCGCCACCACACGGAATGGCCGCACCCATGATGCTCCCTGCCGGCCGCGGCCGACCATGACGGAGCTTGCGGCCTATGCCAGCCTGTTCTTCAGCGCACTGGTCGCGGCGACAATCCTGCCGATGCAATCCGAAGCCGTTCTGGTCGGACTGCTGCTGACGACCGACTATCCGCCCTGGGCGCTGGTGGGAGTGGCGAGCCTCGGCAATGTGCTGGGGTCGGTCATCAACTGGCTGCTCGGGCGCGGCATTCACCGTTTTCGCGACCGGAAATGGTTTCCGGTAAAGCCCGCCGCTCTGGCGCGCGCGGAGAGCTGGTATCGCCGCTACGGCAAATGGTCCCTGCTTCTCAGCTGGGCCCCTGTCATCGGGGATCCGCTGACCGTCATTGCCGGTGTGCTGCGCGAGCCGCTGCCGATTTTCCTCATCCTCGTGACCCTGGCCAAGGTCGGGCGCTACCTGATTCTTGCCGCCGTCACGCTGGGGCTGGGCTGATCATGGCCTTCTGGCAGCTCATTGTCGGGTTCCAGCAGGAAATCTATCAGGCGTTCGCCGCACAGATCCGCGATGTCGCGGGTGCGGGCGGCTGGGGGGCGTTCGTGCTCTACCTGCCGATGGGGATCCTGTTCGGCGCCGCGCATGCGCTGACCCCGGGACATAGCAAGACGATCCTGGCGACCTATCTGGCGGGCTCCCGGCTCGGCATGCTGCGCGGGTTGGGGGTCTCTCTGGCGCTCTCGTTTACCCATGTACTGATGTCGGTGCTGATCGCCCTTCTGGCGCTCCCGCTGATCTCCGCCTCCCTGGGCAGTGTCGGCCGCGCGCCTGTTCTTGAAGATGTCAGCCGCGCACTTCTCGGCATCATCGGCCTGTGGATGGTGTGGCGGGCCTTGCGCCCGCGAGGGCATGTCCACGCGCACGGCGAGGGCCTGATGGTCGGCGTCATGGCCGGCCTCATCCCCTGTCCATTGACGCTTTTCGTGATGACCTTTGCCATCTCCCGTGGCGTGCCGGAGGCGGGGATCGCCTTCGCCTTCACGATGATGCTCGGCGTCGCGCTGACCCTGTCCACGGTCGCTATCGCGACGATCCTGTTCCGCGACCGACTGATGCGGCTGCTGGCGCATCGGGCGACGCTCCTGGACCGCTCGGCGCGGTTCATCGAGGCCGCTGCCGGGCTTGTGTTGCTGGCGGTTGCCTTGAGAGAAGTGTGGCTGCGCTGATCGCGCGGCTTGCGGTCGACGGACGAGTTCAGCTAGAAGCGGACACAAGGGGTTATTCGCGATTGCCCCGTGAGGCGACAGCCCAAAGATCGCGTCCATGTTCCCTGACAAATGGGATGGACGCTCATGCCGTCAAACACTGAAATCACCGTTTCCCAGCTCTCCCGCCTTATCGGTCTTCCGGGCGCGCCCGCCATCATCGACGTGCGTATGAGAGAGGACATCGACGCGGACCCGCGCCGACTGCCGGGCGCAGCCCGATACGAGGCGCAGGCTGTGCCGTCCTGGGCCTCGCAATTCGCCGGCCGTGAGGTGGTTGTGGTTTGCCAGAAGGGCGGCAAGCTGGCGCAGGGCACGGCGGCATGGCTCCGCCAATCGGGCGTCCGGGCCGAAACGCTCGAAGGCGGCTTCGAGGCGTGGAGTGCCGCTGGAGGACTGCTCGTCAAACCTGACAGGCTGCCCGTGCCGGACGCGGCTGGACGAACCGTCTGGGTCACGCGCGCGCGCCCCAAGGTCGACCGTATCGCCTGCCCGTGGTTGATCCGGCGGTTCGTCGACCCGTCGGCCATATTCCTCTTCGTCGGCGCCTCCGAGGTTGCCGCCGTTGCCGATCAATTCGATGCGACCCCCTTCGACATTGACGGTGTGTTCTGGAGCCACCGGGGCGATCGCTGCAGCTTCGACACCATGATCGAAGAGTTTGGCCTCTCCTGCACGCCGCTGGAGCGGCTGGCCGACATTGTGCGCGCCGCCGACACGGACAGGCTCGACCTCGTTCCGCAGGCGGCCGGCTTCCTTGCCGCCTCCCTGGGACTGTCGCGCATGTTTCGCGACGACCTCGAACAGCTCGACGCCGGCGTGACGCTCTATGACGCCTTCTACCGCTGGTGCCGCGACGCGACCGAGGAGACCCATGACTGGCCATCCCGCTCGAACCCGGCGTGAGGGAGGCGACCATGTCGACATCCACCACTGATGTGGCGGCGTCCGCGAGCGACTGCGCCGTTCCGTCCTTCCGCGAAGCCACCAAAGTGTGGGCGCGCATCGGCCTTCTCAGCTTCGGCGGCCCGGCCGGTCAAATCGCCCTGATGCACAAGGAGCTGGTCGAGGACCGCCGCTGGATCGGCGAGCAGCGCTTTCTGCACGCCCTCAACTACTGCATGGTGCTGCCCGGCCCGGAAGCCCAGCAGCTCGCCACCTATATTGGCTGGCTGATGCACCGAACCCTGGGCGGTCTCGTTGCCAGCGTTCTCTTCATCCTGCCGGGCGCGCTGGTCATGTTTGGCTTGAGCGTCCTGTATGTCGTCTACCGACACGTGCCGCTGATCGACGCCATGTTCTTCGGCGTCAAGGCGGCGGTCCTCGCGGTCGTCGTGGAGGCCGTTATGCGCATCGGCAGGCGGGCGCTGAAAAACCGCGTGATGATCGGCATCGCGGTGGCCGCCTTCCTCGGCATTTACCTGCTGCGCATACCGTTTCCCATCATCATTCTCGCCGCCGGGCTTGTTGGCTGGCTCGGGAGCCGGCACGCCCCAGCGGTCTTCGCCGGCGGCGGACATGGTGGGAAAAGCCAACCCGCCGACACCCATGGCGTGATCGACCGCATGTTCGACCGCGGGCAGCTGACCCATGCAATACCCTCGACGCGACGCACCATCCGCGTCGTGGTTCTGTGGCTTGCCATCTGGCTCGCCCCGGTGCTGCTCCTGTGGCTAGCGACCGGCGGTTCCAGTCTGTGGACGCAGCTCGGCACCTTCTTCGCGACCATGGGCGTCGTGACCTTCGGTGGGGCCTATGCGGTGTTGACCTATGTGGCGCAGGCCGCCGTCGACAGCTTTGGCTGGCTGGCGCCGGGCGAGATGGTCGATGGCCTCGGGCTCGCCGAAACCACGCCGGGGCCGCTGATTCTGGTGCTGCAGTTCGTCGGTTTTCTCGCCGCTTACCGGGCCCCGGGTCCGCTCGATCCGTTGGTGGCGGGAGGGTTTGGCACCCTGCTGACCACATGGGTGGTGTTCGCGCCGTCGTTCCTGTTCATTTTCGCCGGCGCGCCCTATGCCGAAGCTCTACGCGGCAACCGGGCGGTTTCGGCGGCGTTGTCCGCCATCACCGCCGCTGTCGTCGGCGTGGTCATGAATCTTGCCCTGTGGTTTGCGATTCATGTGGTTTTTCGGGAGGTGCGGGCATTTGAGTTCTTCGGGATAGGACCGGAGCTGCCCGTGCTCTCGTCCATCGATTGGCGCGCCGCGCTGCTGGCCGCTGGCGCCATGGTCGCCATGCTCCGCTTCAAGGTCGGCATGATCCCGACACTGGCAGTGTGTGCGGCAGCGGGTGTTGCGCTCCAAATGCTGCCGTCTTGACGCTATAACGGAAATAGAGACGAGACTTCACCTCCCGAAGCCTGGATAATGGATTCGGAAGCCACCGTCTCAGAACACTCGCACCACCACGCGACCTGCGCAAAGGCATCGAAAGTCAGTGCCGTTGCTTGATGGCGCCCGAGTGCTCATCTTCGTCGGGCGGGGCCCGCCGATCGCTAAACGCCGCTAAGGTATAAGGTGTATAGTCAAGCGCCCATACCGCGCCGTAGCTCACGGGGGCGCGTCATTGGCGTCAGCCAGCAGTGCCGACCCAGCCGCGGAACGAGAAGGCGGCGTAAAACAGCTCTACGTCAGTGAACCCTGCCTCGCGCAGCATGTCTTCTTCCTGGGCCGGCGTCAGCAGCGGCAGACGCTCCATCATCATCCTGCCAATGGCTGCCGCCTTGGCCCTGTCGGGGCCGTCGCGATCGCCAAAGGCGACCGAACGCGCCATCCACCGTTCGGGGTCAGGACCAGGTGCCGAGTGCGCCGCGGTCACAAGCCTGGCGCCCGGCCCGAGACGGCGGCGAATCTCCTTCAACGTTCGCAGTCGCTCGTTTCGGTCGAGGTGATGCAGTGTGAGCAGGCATGTCGCGCCATAGAAGTAGCCTTCGGGCGCCTGATCGATGATGCCCTGGATCAGATCGACACGATCCGCAACAGGCGCAACCGTTTGGCGCGCGAGGTCCAGCATTGCGGGTGAGGGATCGACGCCGGTGAAACGCCATGCCGGTTGTGCCTCGGCCATGGCCTTTATTTCCATGCCGCCTCCCGCGCCGACAACGAGTATATGCGCGTCTCCCGGCGCCCCTTCGGCAAGAAGCAACATCACCATGCGATGGAGATCGGCCAACCCGGGCACCTTGCGAGGGGCATCGGCCGCGTAGGAGGCGACGACGGCCGGGTTGATGAAGGGCGCATGTCTGTGATCCATGGCGGGCAGCCTCCGAGCCTCACGGTATGTAACAGTTGGAGATACATAATCGCATCGATATCACGTATCAATTGAAGATACGAATTAGCCGTACGGATCGATGGGCGCCGTGGCGCTATCCAACGACGATGCACAGAGGGAGCTGTACGATGAACCGAGACACCCGCCTTTCCGACGTGCTCCACGTCCTGCTGCACATGGGCCAGGCGAAAGGACTGCTTACGTCAGATGTGCTGGCCCGGAGCATGGGAACCAATCCCGCCGTCTTCAGGCGGACAATGGCGGGGTTGCGCGAGGCGGGCCTGGTCCGTTCTGAGAGGGGGCATGGCGGGGGGTGGCAACTCGCGCGTCATTTAAGCGAGATCACGCTTCTCGACGTCTATGAAGCGCTCGGCCGCCCCAGTCTTTTCGCCATCGGTAACCGCAGCGCGCATGCCAAGTGCTTGGTGGAAAAAAACGTCAACGCTGTGATGGTGGATACCATGGCAGAAGCTGCGACCTTTTTCGCCACGCGTTTTAGAGAGATCACGCTCGACCAGATTGCGCCGCGCGATCCGGCGTTCGCCAGCGTGCATGCTCACCGATGACGTCAGCGGTCGCGCCAAGCGGCTAGCAACTCTCGGTAGAGAGTCGGTCGCTGCGGCCAATCAGACTGATTCCTATAAACTCAGCAGCATAGCTTATGAGCCGAAGGTCACTGGGGCGGCTACGCCTGACCGGTATGGGGCCGGTGACAGACTGTCCGCTATTGGGGAATTGAAGCGAAAAGCGGACATATCGCCGATGAATGACCGAGGCCGAGACTGATCCATCGCCTCCGGTGGGAAGGTCTATTTTTGGGCCGGTAGCAGTTTCCCGGCGCATAGTTTGCTTGGAATGCCTATCGCTGAACGACGATCAATCCTTCCCTCTCGAGAACGGGAAATATGCCGCCACCGCGCATGATCGCGAGGAGACGGGGGGGAACAGGAAGAATGGGCAGGACTTTGCCCGTCCCGATTTCCCGTAGCTGCCAGTTGTCGATATCGATCTCCAGTTCGCCTCCTTCCTCGACCAGCGCCGACACGCCTTCGCATTCCAGCGCGAGCAGGCCGAAATTTACGCAGTTGCGAAAGAACAGGCTGTTGATGGAATCCGCGACCAGACAGGCGCAGCCTAGATTGCGCAACGACCGCGCGGCGGGGCGGCTTGATCCGGTGCCGAAGTTCGTCCCCGCGACGATGAGATCTCCCGCCTGAAAAATATCCGAGAAACCGGGCCGGACGCCCGCGAAAGCGGCCTTGGTCTGGATCGCTTCCGACTGGTCGTAGACATGGCCCGGCATGATCACATCGGTGTTGATATTGGCACCGAACTTCCAGACATGACCCCGGATCATTGGCTGTCTCCCAGCAAGGGACGCGGGTCAGCGATGGCGCCGATCACGGCAGAAGCGGCGACTACGGCGGGTGACCCCATGAAGATGCGTGCGGTCGGGTCGCCCATGCGCCCCCTGAAATTGCGCGTGCTTGCGGTGATGCAGGTTTCCCCCGGCGCGAGCACGCCCATATGCGCGCCGCAGCAGGCCCCGCAGGTGGCATTCGTCACGACGGCACCAGCTTCCATCAGTGTGGCGATATAGCCGGCCTGCAAGGCTTCCCGATAGACCGCCTGCGAGGATGGCGTAACGATGAGGCGGACGCCCTCGGCGACCTGCCTTCCTTCCAGTATACGTGCCGCAATGGCCAGATCTTCCAGACCGCCATTGGCGCAGGATCCGATGAAGGCCTGCTGGATCGGCTCGCCCGCCACTTTGGAGAGCCCCACCGTATTGCCGATGATGGCATCGGGGAGGGCGACCAAAGGCTCCACGCTGGAGAGGTCAAGGGTTCGGCGCTCGATATAGTCGGCATCGGCATCCGGCATCTGCGCCTCGAAAGGCACCTGCGTGCGCTCCCGCACATAATCCAGCATGCGCCGATCCGGCTCGAAGGTCGCGAAATCGGCGCTGAGTTCGGACGCCATGGTCGCAATGGTGCGGCGGGCATCGATGCTGAGGGCCGAAAGCCCTTCGCCGCCGAATTCGACGTTGCGGTTGGCATGTTCGCCGAAGCGATCCGCGATGGTCAGGAACAGGTCCTTGGCCGTGATGCCGGTGCCAAGCCGGCCGACGATATCGTAACGGATGGTTGGGGCGAGGCGGAACCAGGTCCGTCCGGTTGCCGCCGCATAGATCATGTCCGGCTCGCCGACGCCACGTGCCGCGCAGTTCAGGGCTCCGGCGGCGCAGGTATGGGAATCGTCGCACACCAGCACCGTGCCGGGACGCGCATATCCCTGCTCGGCGATCACCGTGTGGGCGATGCCCATGTTTCGCCCGACATCGTGGATGCGGCTGATGCCGAAGCGCCGGGCGAAGTCGCGGCCGACCTTCTGGGCGGCCGCGCTGCGGGCGTCCGAGGCCGGCGAGCGATGATCGAAGATGATCGCCAGCCGCTCGGGGGCCTCTACCTTGAGAATGTCGCGCCAGGCGGCAGGGTAGAAATTGGTGTCGATGAGCACCACTGTGTCGACGGGCATGTCGAGAATGTCGCCCGGCACCGCCCGCGCCTTGCCGGCAGCGCGCGCGAGTATCTTCTCGATAATGGTCATGCCCATGACGTCTTCCCTGCCTGACCCGCGCGCCGACTATTCCGCCGCCTTGGGCAGGCTGTAATTGTAGTGCTGGTTCATCGCGTCGATGCGAGGCAGCCCGATCAGCTCGTTGAAGTCCTGAAAGCCGGCCATGCGGTCTGCTGCAGGATAAACGCCCTTCTGGAAGATCGAGCTGTACATGTGGGAGACCGCCTGCGTGGTCGCAAACACCACGTCGGGATAGGAGATGATGCGATAGCCGAGAGCGGCGATCTCATCCATCGGTGGCACGGGCGATTTACCATCCCAGCTTGCATTGTAGAGCAGCGGGGCCGAGAAGCGCTTGGGAACTTCGCGCATCTGGAAGTCGTCCTCGGGGGCTTCGATGAAGATCACGTCGGCGCCAGCCTCCCTGTAGAGGTGACCGCGCTCGATAGCGGCTTCGAAACCTTCAACCGCCACCGCGTCGGTACGGGCGATCAGCACGAAATCGTCGTCGCGGCGGGCGTCGCAGATCGCCTTGATCTTGTCGATCATCTCCTGCGCCGGCACGACGCGCTTGCCTTCCATGTGGCCGCAGCGCTTGGGGAATGCCTGATCCTCGATATGCATACCGGCCGCGCCGGCCTTCTCGACATCGCGGATCAGCCGGTCGGCATTCACGTAATTGCCGTAGCAGGTGTCGCCGTCGGCCACGACCGGACGCTCCGCCATGTCACAGATATGGCCGAGCGCGAACAGCATTTCGGTGGCAGTCAGCAGGCCGACATCCGGCATGCCGAGCATGGAGGCGGAGATACCGTAGCCGGTGGCGTAGACGACCGGGAAGCCGGCACGGGCGGCGAGCTTGGCCGTCAAACCGTCATAAGCGCCGGCCATCGGGAAGGCGTCGGGGCCGTTCACGAGCTGCCGGAGCTGGCCGGCCATCGGCAGTGACGAAGCTTTGGTCATGAGTGGAGTTCCTTCCATCGGAAATTTGGATGGTCGCCCGGCACGGGCGCCCGAAAGTCGGTGCCGAGCCTAGGGGCGGCGCCAGCGGTTGAGGATTTCTTCGAGGCGCTTCAGAAGAAGCGTCATGCTGACGCTGACCAGCATCACTGTTGATTTCCATTGAGAGTTGACCCGGTAGGCACGGATTTTTCCATCTAGAAGTGACCCATGTTTTCACCACGTCTCACGCGGGCTACGCGGGGGACAGCGGAGTGATCGACATGGAGTTATTGAGCGTCATCAGACGCTGGCATCATCGGGATCGTCGCTCGATCCGAGAGATATCCCGCAGCACCGGCCTCTCGAGGAACACCGTGCGCAAGTATCTGCGGGCGGACAGCATTGAGCCCCAGTTTCAGGCTCCTGACCGGCCGAGCAAACTCGATCCCTATGCCGACAAGCTCGCGGCGATGCTGCGGGTCGAGAGCGGCAAGTCACGCAAGCACAAGCGCACCGTCAAGCAGCTGCACGCCGATCTCGTGACGTTGGGCTATGAGGGCTCCTACAATCGGGTGGCTGCCTTTGCTCGCGACTGGAAGGCCGCCCGGCTGCGCGAGCAGCAGACCAGCGGCCGCGGCATCTTCGTGCCGCTGGCCTTTGTGCCGGGCGAGGCGTTCCAGTTCGACTGGTCGGAGGACTGGGCGATCATCGCCGGCGAGCGCACCAAGCTGCAGGTCGCTCATGTGAAGCTGTCCTACAGCCGCGCCTTCACGCTTCGAGCCTACCTGCTGCAGACCCACGAGATGCTGTTCGACGCCCACAACCACGCCTTCCGGGTGCTGGGTGGCGTGCCGCAGCGGGGGATTTACGACAACATGCGAACGGCCGTCGACAAGGTCGGCCGGGGGAAGGAGCGCCAGGTCAACATCCGCTTCTCGGCCATGGTCAGCCACTTCCTGTTCGAGGCGGAGTTCTGCAACCCGGCTTCCGGCTGGGAGAAAGGGCAGATCGAGAAGAACGTCCAGGATGCCCGTCATCGGCTCTGGCAGCCCATGCCGAACGTCCCCTCGCTGGAGGCCTTGAACGCGTGGCTGGAGACCCGGTGCCGGGAGCTATGGACACAGATCGAGCATGGCGCGCAACCCGGCTCGATTGCCGATGTGTGGGCTGAGGAGGTCCGCCACCTGATGACGATGCCGCGGCCGTTCGACGGCTTCGTCGAACACGCCAAGCGCGTTTCCCCGACCTGCCTCGTCCACCTTGAGCGCAATCGCTACAGCGTGCCGGCCTCCTTCGCCAACCGCCCGGTGAGCTTGCGGGTCTATCCCGACCGAATCGTCGTGGTCGCTGAGGGACAGGCCATCTGTGAGCATGGTCGGGTGTTCGCGCGCTCCCATGATCGCCAAAGCCGTACCGTCTATGACTGGCGGCATTATCTGGCCGTGGTCCAGCGCAAGCCCGGCGCACTGCGCAACGGCGCACCGTTCGCCGAGATGCCGCCAGCCTTCCGATCCCTGCAGCAGCACCTGCTCAAGCGGCCGGGCGGTGACCGCGAGATGGTGGAGATCCTGTCCCTGGTCCTCCAGCATGACGAGCAGGTCGTGCTCACTGCCGTCGAACTCGCTCTGCAAGCCGGCGTGCCGACCAAGACCCACATCCTCAACCTGCTGCACCGGCTGATCGACGGTACACCACTGAGCACGCCAACGATCCCGGCTCCTGGCTCCCTTACACTGACCACCGAGCCTCAAGCCAATGTCGAACGCTATGACGCCCTGCGCCGGGCCAGGGAGGCGCGCCATGCGTCATGATCCGGCCAGCGGGGCCCTCGTCATCATGCTGCGAAGCCTCAAGATGCACGGCATGGCGCAAGCCGTCGCCGAACTCACCGAACAGGGGGCTCCCGCCTTCGAGACCGCCATGCCGATCCTCTCGCAACTTCTGAAGGCCGAGACCGCCGAGCGGGAGGTGCGATCAACCGCCTACCAGCTCAAGGCCGCACGCTTCCCGGCCTATCGCGACCTCAACGGCTTCGACTTCGCCAGCAGCGAGGTCAATGAGGCGCTCGTGCGCCAGCTCCATCGCTGCGAGTTCCTTGACGACGCGCACAACGTTGTTCTGATCGGCGGGCCGGGTACCGGCAAGACCCACATCGCCACGGCTCTCGGCGTCCACGCCGTCGAGCATCATCACAGGCGGGTCCGCTTCTTCTCCACCATCGAGCTCGTCAACGCCCTCGAACAGGAAAAGGCGCAGGGAAAGGCCGGCCAGATCGCCGGCCGGCTCGTCCATGCCGACCTCGTCATCCTCGATGAGCTCGGCTACCTGCCGTTCAGCACCTCGGGCGGCGCCTTGCTGTTCCACCTGCTGAGCAAGCTCTATGAGCGCACCAGCGTGATCATCACCACCAATCTCAGCTTCTCCGAATGGGCGACCGTCTTCGGCGATGCCAAGATGACCACGGCCCTGCTCGACCGGCTCACCCATCACTGCCATATCCTCGAGACCGGCAATGACAGCTTCCGCTTCAAGAGCAGCTCGGCAAAGCCACCAAAACCGACCAGGGAGAAGCCACGAAACTTGACCGCCACCTGACCCAAGACAACCATCAGCCCGGGTCACTTCTCAGTGGAAATCCAGGGTCACTTCTCGACGGAAATCAACAGCTGTTGATTTCCATTGAGAGTTGACCCGGTAGGCACGGATTTTTCCATCTAGAAGTGACCCATGTTTTCACCACGTCTCACGCGGGCTACGCGGGGGACAGCGGAGTGATCGACATGGAGTTATTGAGCGTCATCAGACGCTGGCATCATCGGGATCGTCGCTCGATCCGAGAGATATCCCGCAGCACCGGCCTCTCGAGGAACACCGTGCGCAAGTATCTGCGGGCGGACAGCATTGAGCCCCAGTTTCAGGCTCCTGACCGGCCGAGCAAACTCGATCCCTATGCCGACAAGCTCGCGGCGATGCTGCGGGTCGAGGGCGGCAAGTCGCGCAAGCACAAGCGCACGGTTAAGCAGTTGCACGCCGATCTGGTGACGCTGGGCTATGAGGGATCGTACAACCGGATCGCCGCGTTCGCCCGCGACTGGAAGGCCGCCCGGCTGCGCGAGCAGCAGACCAGCGGCCGCGGGACCTTCGTGCCCCTGGCCTTTGTACCGGGCGAGGCGTTCCAGTTCGACTGGTCGGAGGACTGGGCGATCATCGCCGGCGAGCGCACCAAGCTGCAGGTCGCCCACGTCAAACTGTCCTACAGCCGCGCCTTCACGCTTCGAGCCTACCTGCTGCAGACCCACGAGATGCTGTTTGACGCTCACAACCACGCCTTCCGGGCGCTGGGCGGCGTGCCACGGCGGGGCATCTACGACAACATGCGAACGGCCGTCGACAAAGTCGGCCGGGGCAAGGAGCGCCAGGTCAACATCCGCTTCTCGGCCATGGTGAGCCACTTCCTGTTCGAGGCGGAGTTCTGCAACCCGGCCTCCGGCTGGGAGAAGGGGCAGATCGAGAAGAACGTACAGGATGCCCGTCATCGGCTCTGGCAACCCATGCCGAACGTCCCCTCGCTGGAGGCCTTGAACGAGTGGCTGGAGACCCGATGCCGGGAGTTGTGGACCCAGACCGGGCACGGCTCGCAACCCGGCTCGATCGCCGAGGTATGGAGCGAGGAGATACGGCACCTGATGGCGATGCCGCGGCCGTTCGACGGCTTCGTCGAGCACGCCAAGCGCGTTTCCCCGACCTGCTGTCACTTGGCACTTAATTATGAGAATTACATATAAACGATTCCAAATGCTTAGGCTGGCACTTAAATTGAGAATTAGCAGTTAATTTGATAATCGCTCTTGGCGTTTGCCATTTAATGTGAGAATCAGGCTTACGGAGTTTTTTCACTCGCGAGCCTCTATGAGCGACCCATTTCCCGACGAAATTGATGAGGCGCTTTGGGATGAAGCGTGCCGGCGTGCGGATGCGATTCGTGGCTTTCTAAGGCGCCACCCCGGCCGCACTACGGCCGGAAATGTTGCAGGACTCGCGGCGGAACTCGGCCTTAGCCAAGCTACAGCTTACCGCATGGTCAAGCTGTTCCGCGCCGGGGGAACCGTCCTGTCGCTTGTGGACCGCAAACGCGGGCGGCCGGAGGGTCATCGCACCCTGGATGAGAAGCGTGAGGAAATCGTTCGGAGGACCATCAACGCGTTCTACCTGAAGCGGACACGACCGACGGTCTCGCAGCTGGTCCGGGACGTGCAGACGAACTCCATGTCGGCGGGGCTGAAGCCGCCGCATCGCAGAACGATCGTCGCTCGCCTTGAGGACATAGACCTCCAGAAGCGTGCCAGGCGACGCGGTGAACAGAAGATCGTCAAGGCGACAACGGCCGTTCCCGGAGCGTTCGGTGCCTCCCGCCCCCTCGAGGTGGTCCAGATCGACCATACCAAGGCCGATGTATTCGTTGTTGACGAGGAGACCCGGCAGCCGATCGGCCGGCCGTGGCTGACCTTGGCGATGGACATCTGCAGTCGGATGGTCACCGGGTTCTATCTCACCATGGACGCACCGTCGCGGCTGTCGACCAGCCTGTGCCTCTTGCATTCCGTCTTCGATAAGTCGGCATGGTTGAGAGAACGCGAGATCAGGGAGCCGTGGCCCGTGGCTGGCCTGCCGAACACGGTACATGTCGACAACGGATCCGACTTCCGAAGTCGAGCATTCAAGAGAGGTTGTGAGGATGCCGGGATGGCAATCGAATGGCGGCCGCCGGGCGAGCCGCGCTTCGGCGGTCACATCGAGCGTCTGATCGGCACGCAGATGGGAAAGCTGCACCTGCTGCCCGGGACAACATTCAGCAACGAACAGGAGCTCGGCGAATACAACTCAAAGCGGCACGCAGCGCTGACGTTGAGAGAACTCGAGCGCTACATCGCCCTCGATTTCGTCGGCTCCTACCATCAGTCGATCCACAGCTCCCTGAGCCGCCCGCCGATTGCGGTCTGGCGGGAGCACGAAGGCGAGATCCCGCTTCGACTGCCACAGGATCGGCTCCGCTTCTGGCTGACCTTCCTGCCTGAGCAGGAGCGCACCTTGCGGCCGACCGGTATTCATCTGTTCGGCCTGCGCTACTGGTCGGCAGCGCTCACCGCCGACGTCGGGCGTACTGAGCGCCGCCTGCTTGTGAAGTACGATCCGCGCGACCTGGCGCGCATCTTCGTTCGACGGCCATCAGGAAACTTTGTGGAAGCCCGTTATGCCGACGTCACCCTGCCCTCGATAACCCTGCACGAGGCGTTGACCGCCCGACGCACCCTGCTGGCGAAAGGCCGCCGTGAAGTCGACACCCGCGCCATCGTCCGCACCGCGTTGGTGCAGCGAGAACTGGTCGACGCCGCGACCAGAAAGACGGCGGCGGCGCGCCGCGGCGAGGCTTCGTCAAAATCGAAGGTGGACGATCGGGGATGGGGCTCGCTCCGCGGTGTCGACTCCAGCAAACCTGTACCCTTTGTTGAGGATACGGATTGAGCTGGAGTGAATATGAACGATGAAGTCTCCCACCTGACCGCCAGCGCAGCAGCACTGCTTGCCGAAACTGACGAGCGACGCATTCGAGCGATACGATCACGCCGCTGGGTTCTCTACCCGCGCGCCAAGCAGGCGCTCGACCGGCTGAGTGGCCTCCTCGACCATCCGCGAGGCACGCGCATGCCCTCGGTCGCGATCTATGGCGACAGCGGTATGGGAAAGACCATGATTATGAAGCGGTTCCGGGACGAGCACCCGCCGAGCTTCAATCCACTGACCGGCACGCTAAAGACACCGGTCCTGGCCATGGAAATGACCAGCCGTCCCGGCGAGCGACGGTTCTACTCCGAACTACTTACCCTTCTCGGCGCGCCGCAGCGGCCTCGCGCCGACATCGCCCAGATGGAACAGGCGGCGTTGCGGATCATGGAAGCGATCGGCGTGCAGGTGCTGGTCATCGACGAGGTGCACAACATCCTCGCCGGATCCTACCGCGAGCAACGCATCGTCCTGAATACGTTCCGCTTCCTCAGCAATCGTCTGCAGATCTCCCTGGTCTGCTTCGGTGTCAACGAGGCGCGGGAGGCCATCAGTGGTGACGTCCAGCTTGCGCGCCGGTTCGAGCAGTTCACCTTGAGCCGGTGGGCTGCAAACGAACAGTTCGAGACCCTGGTGGCCTCGATCCTGCGCAACACGCCGCTGCGTCGACCCTCGGTGCTTACGCCGAAATCGCTGCGACGGATCCTGCAGATCACAGAGGGTATCACCGCCAGCATCTTCCACGTAATCAACAGCCTGGCCGTCGAAGCCATCGAGTGCGGCCGCGAGCACATCAACGACGAAGCCGTCGAGAACTGGGAGCCAGAGTTCGATGCCGAGGCGGCATTCGCATGATTGAGAACCCACCGCCACGGCAGTTGCCGGTGTGCTTGCCGCCCCATTCTGATGAACTCCTGTCCTCCTGGATCAGTCGCCATGCCGCCTTCTACGCGGTCCCTCCGCTTGTCATGCTTCGGCATTGCCTGCCGGAGGCCTCCGCGTTGCGCGCGGCCGATCTCCATCTGAGCAGTGATCAGGAAATCCGCCTGGCCAACATATTCGGCACCGAACCGGCCGTGGTGCGTCGAATGATCTTCACAAATGTCGCGCAATCATCGCGTCGGCTCATCGCCACGCGGCCAACGCAGGTCTGCACGAGTTGCAGCCCGGGACATGCGGAACCGGCGCCGATCCTGCGAAGCCAGCTTCTGGGGTGGCGTATTACGTGCGCTTTGTGTGGAAACCAACTCCGGGATGCCGGCGGTCGCGAACTCGCCTCCCCTTTCCGGCAACATCGCGTTGCGGCCATTCATGGCGAAAGGCTGCTCGACGATGAAGCCGAACGGGGTATCGGAACCTGGACATCACCAGCCGACATTGCTCGGCTTCTCCTGATGCGACGCGTTCCAACGCTTGTACCCCGGGAGCACGACCTCTGGCGCTTCCGGCTGCTCGGCGCAGTCATCCCCGATCTCGACCATGTCATCGCCGAGCGACAGGAGAACCTGCCTACACCTGCAAAGCCGATCCTGCCGCTCCACCTGCGGCCGGCTCTGCTCGCCGGCGTTGCCATCGTCGAGCGTGCCGGACCGGAGATGCTCCGGATGCTACGGGGGCACATGATGGGTGACAACAGGGTCCGGTTCACTGACGCCACCGAGAACATGATAGCCCGAGGTCGTAAGTGGAAAGCTTCATCGCAGATGCACTTAATTTGAGAATCATGCAGTAATGATTCTCACAATTAGGTGCCAAGCTTGAGCCTAACCGGCACATTCTTACAATTAAGTGCCAAGCGACACATGCCGCCATGCCTGCACCATCGACAGGTCGACGCGAATGGGAGGCTGGACGCTGACAGCGTCGTATCTGAGTTGCCACCCGGCCTGGAGAATGACGGGAGAAGATTGGGCGGCTTCAATCCGCACCGAATGCTCGATGACGGACACCAGGACGCCCTCCGGCGTGAGCTTCACGTCGAACTCCGTCCCGAGCGCCTCGGCCGTTCCCATCTCCGCCTGAACGATGAAGGGGCGCGTGGCATCGGACGCCACCCGGAAGAACGCCTGGCCGCGGTGCAGAACCAGACGGCGCTGCTGCGGCGTGAAATCCAGCGACAGCGCCGAATAGCTGCCCAGTTCCACGAGGCTGCCATCGGAAAGCGTAAAGGTGAGCCGTTCGGCTACCCCGGTTTGATAATCGGGCGACGAGGCCTGCCGCATGAGCAGGTAGACGGCCGGTCCGGCCGCCAGCACCGCCAGGCCGCCGAGCATCGCGTTCCTGCGGCTTATCCGACCTGACCGGCGCAGCCGCTCATACTCCGGCGTTACGATGTCGAAGCGTTCCCACAGCACCCCGGCTCGATCATAGGCGGCAGCGTGCGAGGGATCGGCCGCCAGCCACTTATTGAAGGCGCGGCGATCCGCCGGGCTGACCTTTTCGTCCTTCAGAAGGACGAACCATTCCAGCGCCTCCATGTAGATGGGATCGGTCTCGTAGTCCTTCATGGCCGCTCTGAGTGTGTCGCCCGAGATCACCGCCGCCGGCGGATTGCCAGCGCGCAGCCGTTCTATTCTCTAAGACACCTGAGAAACGTCAGCTAATGAGCGAACAGGAATTATTTCACCGGCAGCCGACGATCGAGCTCTGCAAGCGCGGCGACCACTTGCGTGATCACGGTATTCCGGGAGATGCCCATGCGCACGGCAATCTCATCATAGGACAGACCTTCAATCCTGTTCAGCACGAAGGCCTCGCGTCGGCGTGTGGGCAATTGCGCGATTGCTTCCAGCAGCCGGCGTAATTCGCTGCGATACAGCGTTGCCATTTCGGGCGACGGCAGCGCATCCGCGACATGTTCGATTTCGAGGCCGGACAGCTCGACCTGCGCCCGTCGGCGGACGTCGCGCAGATGGTTGAGGGCAAGATTTCGTACTGTCTGGGTGATGTAGGCGCTGCCGTCCAGCGCCGCATCCTCACTTCGCCCGATCAGGTTGGTGAAGGCTTGCTGAACCAGGTCCTCGGCCGTTGCCGGGTTGCCGACAAGGCGACGCACAAAGGAGCGAAGCCGACTATGTTCGGCCTCGTACAGCTTGCCCATCTTCAATGTGCGGACGTTCATGGAATGCGGGACCACCCCTAAAATTCACCGCACTTATCCGCAGCGAAGGAATGGCCATTCAATAGGGTGTGAGAAAATATCCTGCAATAACAATCATTTATATTACTTCTAGAATGGGCCTCTTCTTATTTGAACAAACTTTAAATGAGGGTATTAGCCTTTGATTCCATTGAGGCGCGCTGGTGTTATGCGGCTTGAGATTCACGATCTGAGAAATGGGGTGCGCGAGATCCCATGAGGCGCGCTCGGCGGAATTCGCGCGACCGCACAAGCTCGCCGCATAACATCACCCCCAGACGAGGCCGACACTCCGCTAATTTACGCCGCGAGATGCGCCAAATGTTCTGACGACAGACAGATCGGGCCAATCATCGGTGACGGTCCAGGTCGAGAGGTCGTCCTTCGGAGGCCGTCCGGCAAACGGCCACGGATAACCGAGCACGCGTTCGATCCGATCGGACGCCGGACAGGGCTGCGACTTGGACTGGCGCGGCGCTGGCAAGTCGGCATAATCGTGCAAGTCGCCCGGACATTGCTCCGGGCGGCGCGGCGTTCGACGACGGAGCTTGCGGGGTGCGGCCATGCTGCCGCTCGCCTTCGCTTCGCGCAAAGCCTGTGATGCGTCATAGCGCAGAAAGGGGCGAATTGCGGCGGGAGGCAGAGCAGCGCGCCCTTCGGTCGACCGCATCGCTACTCCTCCGACTCGAAGCTGCGGTTCTCGCGGCAGTGCCACAGACGCAGGATGAAGATGGTGGCGTTCGCGATCTCGTAGCGCATCTCATAGTTGCCGACGATGATCCGGCGAACCTCGCGCGGCTCATAAGCTTCTAGCTTCTCGCCGATCCTCGGATAGTCGAGCAGTCGATCCGGCGCGTGGGCGAGCTGCTGGACCACGCGCGCCGCCGCCTCGGGTGCGACCGGGCTGAGATGCTCGTGCAGACGCACAAGGTCCGACGACGCCTTGCTGGTCCACTGGATCTTCATTTGACCGGCGCGGGCAGCGGCTTGTCCGTCCCGAGGCTGTCGGCCCACGCCTGAATCGCTTGGTGGTCGATCACTCGGCCGGCATCGACATCCTCTAGGGCTTCGAGCGTCATTCTGTGACGCTCCTCCTCCTGATCGACCCAAGCCGCGAGCGCCTGCTTCATCACCCAGCCGCGCGAGCGTTCAAGCCGCGAGGCCATCGCCTCGACCTTCTCCGCGAGCCCGAGCGGGACATGCGCGGTCAATACTTTCGTCTCGGTAGCCATACTTATCACCTGCTATCAGTCCGATTAAAATATAATCTGAACGTGAGGAAAAGGCAAGTTGAGAGGGAGGATGTTGATTTCCATCGAGAATTGGCTCTGACGCACATCTGCTGATGGTGCTGGCTACGTCGCGCCGATCAGTCGGGCCTGCAGCAGATCCAGTTTTGCTCTCCCGTACATCTGGCGTTTGATGAGTTTCAGGCGGGTGATCTGACCTTCTGTCTGTCCATTCGACCATGGTGAGACGATCGCGTTTCGGACCGCGGCGATGTCCTTTTCGACGCCGCTGGCGAACGATCCGACCAAGGTCGGCGTGGCCGCCATCAGCCACTCATCGAGTTTTGCGGCCGCCTTCGATCGGATTATGGCGTGAAAGTCGAGGATCGTTGTACGAGCGGCAACTTGCCTAGTCGGGTTGGAAGCCTGCGCAAGTTCGCATCACTGGGCGCGCGAGATTGCTTCCCTCGGACATGACACCCGAATGATCCCCCCGATCTACGTCAAAGCCTATGTGAAGCGTGGCAAGACTGATGCTGCCGATGCCGAAGCGATCTGCGAGGCGGTGACCCGCCCAACGATGCGCTTTGTGCCGATCAAAAGCGTCGACCAGCAGGCGGCAGGCATGTTGCTTCGCACGCGCGATCTTCTAATTCGTCAGCGCTCGCAGCTCGCCAACGCATTCCGCGCACAGATGAGCGAACTTGGCGTCGTCACCGCACTCGGCATGGCTAGCGTCGCCAAGCTGGCCGACAAGGTCCGCGATCCATCTCTGCCGATGCCGGCCATTGCCCGATATGCCCTACTGGAAATGGCTGAGCAGATCGACGTGCTGACCAGCCGTATAGAACGGCTCGATGAGCAAATCCTGGCCAGCATCAAGGCGGACGAAACCGCGCGACGCCTGACCAGCATCCCAGGGGTCGGACCGTTAATTGCCGCGACCGTCCGCGCCAGCGTGAACGACATCTCTGCGTTCAAGAGCGGCCGCGACTTTTCCGCCTGGATGGGGCTCACGCCAAGGCTGCTCTCCAGCGGAGGGAAGGAAAAGCTTGGTTCAATATCGAAGCAGGGCAACAGGCAACTGAGGACGCTCCTAGTGGTCGGCGCCTCGTCGATCATCAAACAGGCCAAACGTGGCGCTAAGCTACCGGAATGGCTCGCCAGCCTGATGACCAGAAAGCCATACAAGCTTGTTGCCGTGGCGCTCGCCAACAAGATGGCGCGCATTATCTGGGCGCTGCTGGCCAAGGGGTGGTGTTTACAGGCCGCCGGCACAGATGGCTGCCGTAATCTGATCAAGAGTTCCGGCGTAATTGCCGGTCCGCCGCACAGATGCAAAGGGGTGATGACCCGTAGGGGACACGATCCCGGTAGAGGATACGCCGTCTGACTCAGTGCGCATCAAGCGCGGGAAAATGATAAGGCGACCTATCTGCCGCGGAATGCATCATGGCCAGTAGTCGCATGACCGCACCCAAAGGCCGGACATATGAACGCACCGTCCCGGATGGATCAGACCTCCAAAAACACCTTGCCTGTCGGGCCGTTCCACATATGAGTCAGAGCCAAATCTCTCCACGGAAATGAACAGGCCGACAACGCATTAGACTGAAACCGGACCACGCAATAGGGGCAGGCCAGAAGGCATTTCAAGTGCGGTCAATTTCTGTCTCCAGGCTTGTCACTGCCGATGATCCGCGAGCACCAACCAATCTGGCGATCGTTACGAAGAATACTGGCACGAAGAAGACGCCCAGGACGGTGGCTGTCAGCATGCCGCCCATGAGGCCTATACCAATCGAGTTCTGAGCCGATGATCCCGCTCCCGTCGCTCGGGCAAGCGGCAGCACGCCCAGGACAAATGCCAGCGAAGTCATCACGATTGGTCGCAGACGCAATCCTGCAGCGTGCAGTACCGCCTCGATGGGCGGACGTCCCTTCGATATCAGGTCTTTGGCAAACTCTACAATGAGAATTGCGTTCTTGGCCGTTAATCCAATGGTGGTGAGCAGGCCGACCTTGAAATATACGTCGTTCGATTGGGCAAATACCGAAGCTGCAAGCAAGGCCCCCAGGACACCGACCGGGACGGCCAGGATGACCGAAAACGGGATCGACCAGCTTTCGTAGAGAGCGGCGAGACACAGAAAGACCACCAGAACCGATATTGCGTACAACATGGCGGCCTGCGAGCCTGCCAAGCGCTCCTGGTAGGAAAGGCCGGACCACGCCGAGGTGAAGCCGCCGGGGAGTGCCGAAACAAGGCTCTCGGCTTGGCCCATGGCTGCCCCGGAGCTTTTGCCCGGCGCCGCCGATCCAGCGATTTCAATAGCTGCGGTGCCGTTGAACCGCGCGAGCGACGGTGATCCCTGAATCCAGGAGGACCCGGCAAAGGCGGTAAATGGCACCATCTCGTCATTGCTGCTGCGCGCATACCAGTGGTTGATATCCCCTGGCTGCATGCGATACGGCGCGTCCGCCTGGACGTAGACCGGCTTAATGACCCCGTTATAGACGAAGTCGTTGACGTTGGTGCCCGAAAACACGGTGCTGACCAAGGCGTTGATCGTCGAAGGGTCGACACCCATCGCACTGGCCTTTTCCTGGTCCACATTTAGCTTCAGTTGCGGTTCGAGCGTTTTGGTGTTGCCGCGCAGGTTGGTGATTGCGGGCTTCATGGCCCCCTGCTCTACAAGCGTGTTGCTTGCCGCCACGAGCGCGGCGCGGCCCTGATTGGCACTATCCTGCAGGAACATCGTGAAGCCGCTGGACTGGCCCATACCTTGGATCGCAGGAGGCTGAAGCACAAAGACATCAGCGTCGCGGATCTGCTTGAAATGGGCCGCAGCGCGCTTGGCAATGGCGGAAGCCGACAAACGTGCATCAGTTCTCTGATCGAAATCCTTAAGTCTCACGAACCCGGTCGCGGTGTTTTCCCCGCTGGTGCCAAAGCCGAATCCGAGGCTCATGAATACGCTTTGGACTCCATCCTTCTCGTCTTGGAGGTAATAGTCTTTGACCAGGTCAACGACGGCCTGTGTGCGTACGGCGTTGGCACCCGCCGGCAGCGTAATCTGTGTCATCAGCACGCCTTGGTCCTCCTCGGGGACGAAGGAGGTTGGCAGCCGTTGATACAGAACGTAGGCCCCGATCACGATGGCGGCAAAGGCAACGAACACGGTGAACGGCCGCGCCACCAGTTTTCCCACGACAGCCGTGTAACCGCTGGTGGTGCGGTTGAAACCACGGTCAAACCAGCCCAACCAACGGGACAGGGGACCGCCATGCGTCGGCTTGAGCATGATCGCACAAAGCGCAGGCGTCAGAACCACCGCGGCAAGCACCGAGAGAATCATGGCGCTGGCTATCGTCACGGAAAACTGCCGGTATATGACCCCGACCGATCCCGAAAAGAATGCCATCGGGATGAACACCGCCGTCAGGACCAGAGCAATGCCGATCAGGGCATTGGTGATCTCCCCCATCGATCTTTCGGTTGCTTCGCGGGCGGAGACGTTTTCGTCACGCATAATGCGTTCCACGTTCTCCACGACGACGATCGCATCATCGACGAGCAGCCCGATCGCCAGCACCATTGCGAACATAGTCAGCATGTTGATCGAATAGCCGAGCGCCGCGAGGACGCCGAATGTCCCCAGTAAGACGACCGGCACGGCGATCATGGGGATGAGGGTTGCGCGGAAGTTTTGCAGGAACAGCAATAGGACAAGAAACACAAGGACGATCGCTTCAATGAGCGTATGGATCACCTTCTCGATCGAAAGCACGACAAATGGCGTAGTTTCATAGGAATACGCCACCTCGACTCCTGCGGGGAGCGAATTCGCCAGGCTGTCGAGCTCGGCGTGAACCAGCTCCGCGGTCGTTACCGCGTTGGCGCCTGATGCCAGCTGAACGCCGAAGCCCGCCGCGGGCATGTCGTTGAAGCTCGCGCTCTGCCCATAGCTTTCGAGGCCCAGTTCGACCCGGCCGACGTCGGTGACGCGAACCACTGAGCCATCCCCTGCGGTTTTCAGGATAATACGCTCAAATTGCTCAGCCGACGTCATTTGCGTCCTGGCGATAATAGTCGCCTTGATCTGCTGGCCCTGAATGGCGGGGCTAGCTCCGATGTACCCGGCGGCAACCTGGATATTCTGGGCACCAACGGCGGCGACGACATCACTGGGCATCAACTGGTATTGTTGCAGGGCAGCGGGATCCAGCCAGATACGCATCGCATAGCCCGAACCAAAAGCCTGGACGGCTCCCACGCCTTCTATGCGTTCGATGCGCTCCTCAATCTGGCTCGACATGATGTCGGACAGCTGATTCATCGTATAGCGTCCGTCACGCGAGATGATGTTGCCGATCATGAGAATGCCCAACGGCGCCCGGTTGACCCGCACGCCCTGGTTCTGAACCGCCTCCGGGAGTTGCGAGGTTACGGTGGACAAGCGGTTCTGCACCTGAACCTGCGCCAGTTCAGGATCCGTGCCGTTTGCGAACGTCAGGGCAACCGATGAAGTGCCTGTATTTGATGTGGAGCTCATGTAGAGCAGGCCAACCAGACCGGTCATCGCGCTTTCGATCTTACGGGTGACTGAGTTCTCGACGGCTTCGGCAGTGGCTCCCGTGTAGGTCGAGGTCACCCTGACGGTAACCGGAGCGATTTCCGGGTACTGCGAAATCGGCAGCGTCGAGATAGACATCAGCCCCCCAAGCACCGTCGCAAGGGCGAGGACGATTGCAAAGACCGGGCGCGCAATGAAAAAACTAGCGATGGCGTTGCGAGGGGCTGCAAGCGTCACTGAGGAGCCTCCCGTGTTGTCGCTGGAGCAGATCCAAGTGTCTGCCGCACAAGGCCATTTTCATCAACCGACGCGTTGACCGCCTTGATTGCGGTCCCATCCGAAATTTTCTGGAAGCCGTCGACCACGATGCGGTCTCCGTCCGTCAGTCCGCCGACGACGATCCAATTGTTGCCGGCGGTGCCATTCGTGGTCACTGTCCGCAGTTCAGCCTTGCCCCCGGTGGAGGCGACATAGACCGTTGCCTCCCCGTTGGTCCCGCGCATCACAGCGCGCTGCGGTACGAGATAGGCGTTGGGGATCTCACCAAGGGACAGCTGTGTCCTGACAAACATGCCTGGAACCAGAATCTGGTCCGGATTGCGGAATGTAGCGCGCACGCGGAATGTACCGGCCGTCAGGCTAACAACCCTGTCGACCACCGCGATGGTGCCTGTTGTGTTGTATTGTTTTCCGTTCTCGAGCGTGAGCGTGACCGGCCTCGGTCCTTGCTCACGACCAAGCCGCCCTGCGTCGATTTCATCGCGAACACGAAGCAGGTTGACGCTCGAATCCACCAAGTCGACGTAGACCGGATCGATCTGGCGTATCGTTACAAGTGGTTCCGTTTGGTTTTCGGTGACAAGCGCCCCAATACTGACCGCGGACACCCCGATCTCTCCATCCAGAGGAGCCGTGAGGGTGGCATCGTCGAGGTTGATGTTGGCGGTCTCGAGATTTGCCCTGGCCGCCTCAACGTCGGCTTGTGCCTGCAGCAGCGCGGACCTCGCATCGTCGAGCGCCTGGACGCTAACAGCGTTGGATTTTGCCAGGGTGTTGATACGATCGAAGGTCGCTTGCGCCCCCACGACCACGGCCCGCGTCTTGTCCAAGGCAGCGTTTGCGGCCGCGACGGCGGCCTTGAATTTGGTATTGTCAAGCTCATAGAGGACATCGCCTGCCGCGATTCTCTTGCCTTCCAGAAAGGCGATGCGACGGACGATGCCGTTGACCTGCGGTCGTATCTCCGCCGTTGCAGATGCGACAACCCGACCGGGCAGGGTGAGTTCAAATGGGACGGACTGGCTGCTGATTGCGATCACTCCGACCGGCACTGGCTCTGCCCCGCCCGGCGCCGTGGAAGGCGCTTGCGAGTCGTTGCAGGCGACCAGCGGTAGCAGCCCCACCAGCAGGGCAAGAGGTCTAATTATTCTAAGCATGTGCGTCCCGTGCGTTGCCGGCCTATTTCCCGATGCGGACAAGGCCTATTTCCGTTGCCGGAAGAGGCATTCGTTGCAGCACGCCTGCGATGCGCGGGTCACAGATGCCATGCCGCTCGGCGTTGGAAATGAAGTCTGGGCACATGGCCGTCTCCGTGGGCGCGTTTGATGAATTTCATATTGGAATTTTAGGTACTATATGGTACCGATATTGTTGGGTGACCCGCGATGTCAAATGAAACTTCCGTAACAAAGACGAATGGGCGACCGCCACGGCGTGGGCGCCCCAAGGTGCTCAGTGACGAGATGCGACGCCGCGCGATCGTCAAAGCCGCCCATGAGGCATTCGTTGATCTGGGATTTGGGCGAACGACCACCGCCGTGGTCGCCGCGCGGGCCAAGGTCTCCAAACGCGCGATCTATCAGTTCTTCAAGAACCAGACGGAGTTGTTCGCTGCGGTGGTGAAAGACAACCGCCACATCATCCTTGATCTTCCGCGGCCGGTCGGGGAAGACCTTCCGCTCATGGAGACCCTCGTACGGATTTTCCGGCTGGACATCGACGACGACGCTGAGAAAGAGCGTGAAGCCATCCTGCAACTCATCACGCGAGAGTCGAGCCAGTTTCCGGAGCTTTCGGATTATCTCTATGAACACCAAATAATCCGGTCCCGCGGAGACTTGATCGAGTGGCTGGAGAGTGAGCGCCTCCGTGGCCGGATCAAAGTCGAGGATCCGCTTGTAAATGCCGGAATGCTTATGGATATCGTGTTCGGCGCATTGCTTCCGCGCCGGCGTCTTCAAAATCGCACCGACCGCGCGCGCCGTACGGAACACATCAAGAAGCGTCTCGAAATCTATCTGCGTGGAACCGCGCCTTGTTCTGAGACATCGGCCCAATAACGCTCCCAAGTGATCGGATGCGAGGCCTCATAGGCTTCTGCAAGGGATGGCACTGCACCGCTCTTCGGAGCGTACCCGCGGCGCATTGAATGCGCGTCCTGCCCTTACCTTTCCCATTTGTAATGTCGGTCAAACTTGACATCCGAAACTCAGCCCAACATATCGGTACCATATAGTACCAGAATTAGCGCGGCCTGCTGGAGTGGACGTTGCTGGCACACACTGTTGGCCATGTCGGTATGGTCTTGCTGCACAGCGTGGCCTGGCGGGACTTGCACTCGACCGGATGCCCCGGGGCTGGAGTGCCCCAGAGAGCCTGCGGACGTGCCTCGCGTCATTGTTCAACCAGCGTCCAATCAAATTCTCGATATATCTTGATTTTCGATATATCGAGAACTATATCGGACGCATGAAAACAAGATACAGAGGCGGACCGGACCGCCATCCCCTCCATCCGGACCACCCTGAAGGCCACCACGGCAAAGGCCATCGGCACGGTCGCCACGGCGGTGGCCGGCTCTTCGACTATGGCGAACTGCGGCTTCTGCTTCTGGCGATGATCGCCGAGCGGCCGCGCCACGGCTATGAACTGATCAAGGAGATCGAGGAACGCTTCGGCGGCGCCTACACCCCGAGCCCCGGCGTGATCTATCCGACGCTCTCCTGGCTTGACGATATGGGCTATGCCGCGATCGAACCCGAAGCGTCGGGCAGGAAGCTCTACCGCATCACGCCCGAGGGAGAAGCCTTCCTCGTCGCCAACCGGACGGCGGCCAACGAACTCCTGTCCCGCATGGCTGCGGCGGCCGAAGGCGCAGGGCACCTGCCGGAGTTGGTCGCTGACGCCATCAGGAACTTCAAGCTGGCTCTGCGGCTTCGGTTGAATCGCGAACCGCTCGACGTAGAAGCGGCCGGCAAGATCGCCAACGCTCTCGACCAGGCGGCCCGGACAGTGGAGCAAAGCTGATGAACGCACAGTCCCCTATGCCTTCCGCCGTGCAGCGTGTGGCCGCGGTCAGGACGCCCAACGCCAGCCGCTATCTTCAGCAGCTCTGCAAGCATTTCGCGCACAAGCTTCCCGTCAGCTTCGACGAGCGGTCGGGACAGATCACCTTCTCCATCGGCGAATGCCGTCTTTCGGCTCGTGACGGGCTCCTGCGCCTGTCTCTGATAGCCGAGGACGAGGAGAAGATGGCGCAGCTTGGGGACGTCGTCGCGCGCCATCTCCTGCGCTTCGCCTTCCGAGAGGAACTCGCGATCGACTGGCGTGTGCCTTCCTTCGGCGAGCATGTGCTTGACGACCGGGTGAGCGCTGTCCTCGACACCTATCACGCGCGGATGCGCGAGGAGCGCACAGGCCCGCACGCCGAGACGCCCGGCGGCCGCGACGGCGGACAGGACCAGCGCATGCGCGCCATCGGCCCGGACACGGGTCGCCTCCTGAACATACTGGTGAGGAGCCTCGCCGCGCCGACCATCCTGGAGATCGGCACGTCCTTCGGCTATTCCGGCATCTGGCTGGCGGAGGCGGCGCGGGCGACCGGCGGCCGGCTCGTCACCATGGAACTGCACGGCTACAAGTCGGCCCATGCGCGGGAGATGGCGGAGAAGGCCGGTCTTGCCGACCATATCGACTTCAAGGTCGGAGACGCCGTCGCGATGATTGGCGAGCTGCCGGGCACGGTCGACTTCGTCTTCCTCGACCTCTGGAAAGATCTTTACGTTCCCTGTCTCGAGGCCTTCTACCCTAAGCTCGCTCCGGGCGCGATCATCGTCGCCGACAACATGCTGGGTCCGGACCCCGCCGTGAAGGATTACGGCAAGGCCGTTCGCGCCAGGCCCGGCATCACCAGCGTGCTCCTGCCGGTCGGCTCCGGCATCGAAGTCAGCCGCTACGAGCCGGCCTGAGGTGCGTCGCATGTCGGCAAACGGAGAGAGGCGGAAACGGATCATGCGGGAAAGAAACGTGGCGGCGCATCCGGGCTCGTCGTCGGCTACACGAAGCCAGGGCACTTTGACGAGGCGGTACATCCTTTCCGTTTCCGCTCTCGCCCTGGCCCTCATTCCCGTCACCTTGTCGCGCTCGACAAGTTGGGCGCAATCGAGTCCGAACAGCGTAGTGCAAGACATGGCTTCCACCCGCACCAAGATCATCGTGGACGCCGCGAACACCTTTCTGGAGACGCTCGACCCCGGGCAGCGGGAGACAGTGCTGCTCCCCTTCAACCCGGCCGCCAGACCCGCTGCCGCGCAATTCGCGCGGCAGGGAACGCCGGGGGGACCCGGCAGGCAGGATGCGGCAGCCCAACGTCCGCCCCGAGGTGAACGCCCCACCGGTATCGGCGGTCCCGAGGGGGGAGGCCGGAATGGCGGCGGGCCGGGCACCGGAGTCTTGCCCGGCTTCGTGGGCGAGCAATATGGCGCGGCGGTCTGGTCGAACTTCCCGGCCAGCGACGTGCCCCGGCCGGGTCTTTCGCTGGGCGAGATGACCGGGGACCAGCGCACCGCCGCGCTGCACCTTCTGGAAACGGTGCTCAGCTCTGATGGCTACCGCAAGGTGCTGGAGATCATGGGCTCCGATCAGGTGCTACACGAGGGCGGCACGAACTACGCCTCGGGAACCGATCACTATACGCTCGGCCTGTTCGGTATCCCCGGCATGCACGATCCGTGGATGCTGCAATTCGGCGCGCATCACCTCGGCCTGAACGTGGTCGTCCGGGGCGCGCAGGGCGTGGCCACGCCGGCGCTGACCGGCGCGCAACCCGCCGTCTATACCAATGCGTCGGGTGAAACCGTGCGAGTGCTGGCGGGCGAGAACGACAAGGCTTTCGCGCTGCTCGATGCGCTGGACGAGAAACAGCGCGGCAAGGCGATCCTCGACTATCAAATCGGCGATCTGGTCTTCGGCCCCGGCCGCAGCGGCGAGACCATCGTGCCCGAGGGGCTGCGGGCCTCGGAGATGACGCCAGCGCAGCGGATGCTGCTGCTGGAGCTGACCCGGGAATGGGCAGGCATCGTCAACGAGGACTATGCCGCGCCGCGCATGGCCGAGATCGAGGCGGGGCTGGACGAAACCTGGTTCGCCTGGAGCGGCCCGACCACGCATGTGTCGGGGCGGAACGGCTCCTCCTATTACCGGATTCAGGGACCTAAGCTGATCATCGAATTCTCGCCGCAAGGCGTCGGCGGCGATCCGACCATGCATGTCCACACCGTCTACCGTGATCCGGCGAACGACTACGGCCAGGGGATCACGACGCCATGACCGCGCGGGGGATCGCGCTCGCCGTGGCCTTGTTCGGGTTCGTCACGCCGGCCTCGGCGCATCGGCTAGACGAGTATCTGCAAGCCGCGACCATCGCCGTGGCTTCGGACCGGGTGGAACTGCACCTGCGCCTGACACCCGGCGCGGAAGTTGCCGACGCCGTCATCGCCGGGATCGATAGCGACGGGGACGGAGCCCTGTCGCAGGTGGAATGGGACAGCTATGCCGCCGGGGTGCGGGAGGAACTGTCGCTGGAGGCCGATGGCTCTGCACTGCCATTGCAGCTGACCGGCGGCAGCTTTGCCGATGTCAACCAGATAAGGCGGGGCGAGGCCGCGATCCTGCTGGATTTCGAGGCGAACCTGCCGCCCGCCAACGGTCCCCGCAGCCTGACCTTCGAGAACCGACACCGGAGCGGCATCGCCGTTTACATGGTCAACGCGCTCAGTCCGCACGACCCCGCCATCCGCATCCTCAGCCAGCACCGCAGCCCGGAGCAGTCATCCTGGCGGCTGGATTTTGTGGTGGAGAGGCCGGGGCAATGAGCGTGGCGCAGATGGAAGAGTTTGAGGATTGAAGGAGGTCATGCAATGCCGACACGCCGCAATCTGCTGATCATGGGTGCCGGAGCCGGTATGGTGCTGACCATCGGTGTGCCCATATTCGCCCATGACGGCCCCGGCCATGCGAAATCCGCCACGGCCGTCACCGAGGTCTTCGGCGAGGGCGTCAAACTGACGGCGGTGGCGGTAGAATACGACGCGCCTGTCAAAGGGGTCGATTTGTCCGCCGGAAACTTCGCGGTCGAGGGACGGACCGTCACCGGCGTCTTCGCCAGCACCTCCGCCGATCCGGCGGGCCGGGCCGAGATAGGCCCTTTCGTCATCGTCGCCCTGTCGCCCGAGGATGCGAATGCCGCGCTGGCCCGGAAAATCGGACAGCAGGGCGGAGCGGCCAGCGGCCCCGGCGGTAATGTGGGTGGCGTCGGCGGACGCGGACCGGGTCAGGCGGGCGACATCCCGGCCTATGACACGATCTATCCGGCCGCCAGCGCGGCGGTGCTGCAACCCGGCCCAATCACGCTGGCCGACGGGCATGTCGTCGCGGGCGGCGACAGCGCCATCGAGACGACGAAGGTGAAGAACCTCGTTGTGGACGACTTCCGGCAGCTTGTGTTCAACGATCCTGAGACTGGCGATCTGCTGCGCTATAATCTCTTCGTGCCAAAGGATTACGATGCAAGCCGATCCTATCCGCTGGTTCTGTTCATGCACGACGCTGGCGCGACCAGCGACGTGACGCGTACGACGCTGTTCCAGGGCCTGGGCGCGATCTCATGGGCCAGCCCCGAGGACCAGGCCAAGCGCCCGTGTTTCGTGCTGGCGCCGCAATATGCCGAGATCATCGTTGATAACGAGTCCCGGACGTCGAGCATGATGGAGACCACAATCCATCTCGTGGAGGCGCTGGCGAAGGAATACAGCATCGACCGGAAACGCCTCTACGCCACCGGCCAGTCGGGCGGCTGCATGATGTCGATCGCCATGAACATCGCCTATCCGGGCTTCTTCGCCGCATCCTTCCTTGTCGCCGGCCAGTGGGGATCGACATTGGTGAAGCCGCTGGCGCAGGCCAAGCTTTTTGTGCTGGTCTCGCAGGACGATCCGGGGGCATTTCCCGGCGAAAATGCCATCATGGAGGTACTGGAACAGGAAGGTGCGAAGATCAGCCGCGCCGTGTGGAACGGGACATGGAGCGCGGAGCAATTCCGCACCGCCTTCGAGGCGATCGATGCAAAGGACACCCCAATCAACTATGTCAGCTTCGAGAAGGGCACCGTCATTCCCGCAGGCGAATCGACCGCCGGTGCGAGCGGCCATCGGAACACTTGGCGCATTGCCTATACGATCGAACCTATCCGCGAGTGGATATTCCGTCAGCATGGGTAGTGGTTGCGGATGCGGATCATACGTCGCGGAATTCCTAAGTTCCCGACGAAAATGGCGGCATTGATTTTGTAGGATAATTTCTGTCGCAGAAGTCGGTCGCGACAGGCAAAGCTTCGCGACCGATTTTTTGCGACAGCTCGGGATGACCGTTCAAGACCAGACAAAGCCGTTCGCGATCCAACTCTCATGCCTGAAAGCTGCCGATCTTTCTAAATCTGGGAGCTAATCGGAAGGAGTGGCTTCGCCCGGCAGGTTTGATCTTATGCTAATGCCCTGTTCTCAAAGTATCCCGTCCTGCGCCGCTTGATAAACAGTCCTCACCGTCGATTGAAAGCCAAGACTACGTGAAAGCGAAGCGTCGATATGAAGATGCCAAGGGTTCTGCATTGGTTCGGATGACGAGGCCATCGTTTCGCCGACGAGCCTGACCAGCTCGTAGATTGTAGTGGGCGCTTCGTCAGAGATGTTGACGATGCGACCGTCGAACGCCCCGGCCAACGCTAGGTTCGTCGCGGTCGCGATGTCGCGATGATGTATCGTGCTCATTCGATTGGCAGGATGGAATCCGAAGGCCGCCACATGCTTTGGCAACATTTCCAGATGGCCGTCGCCATCGCCATAGACGAAAGGGAACCTAAGGATCGACCAGTTCAGGCCGCTTTCGCGTAGCGCCTTCTCCGCCGCGACCTTGCTGGCCGGATACGCCTGTTCCGGTTCGACCGCATCCGTTTCGCATCCCGGATGTGAGGTGTTTCTGTTGTAAACGTTGGAAGTGCTCGACATGATGAAGCGTGCCTTGGGGGCATGGGCCTGTGCCGCTGCAATCAGGCTGCGCGTGCCCTCCAGATTGCTTTTCCAGATCAGGTCGGTGTCCTGCGTGCGAAACACCGCCGCCAGATGGATGATCGCCGAAACTCCATCGACAGCGTGCGCCAGCGATGCCGGATCGAAGAGGTCGCCTTCGACGGCCACTATCCCAGCGGGAACATCCCTGCCGCGGCGAACCAAGGCGCGGCAGTCCACTCCAGCCTCCGCGAGGCGCGGCAACAAGCGCTCACCGACCAATCCGGTCGCGCCGGTCACGAGGATTGTCATGCCTGTTCTCCTTTCAATCGTTGATTGAGGCGCTCGGTTGCCGCTTTGAGCACCCGCGCCGTAATCTCGATGTCGGCTTCGGAAAAGCCAGCAAACGCCGCGTCATGGATGAAGCCCAGATCGGGCAGTTCGCCCCACAGCGTCTTGCCCGCCAGCGTCAGGCGAAGCAGTTTCTGGCGCTGATCGACGGCATCCGGGACCTGTTCGACTAGGCCCTTTCGGACGAGCGTTCCGACAATGGTGCTCACCGTCGCGCGCTCGATCTGCAGCAATCGCACCAGTTCACGCTGCATCGTCGGCCCGACTTGGGCGAGCTGATGCAAGACATACCATTGCGTAGCGCCCAGACCATGAGACCGGAGGGTGTCCTCCATCATCGCGCGTCCGGCGAAGTAGCACCGTTTTGCCCAAGCCCCCACCGAAGCGTGTTCAGGACCATCAATCTTGTTAGCCATCTGACAATAATGTTAGGAAGCAAACATATTGTCAAGGGTGTCATGATGGGGTGGGGCCAACGGCGGCTAGTCTGCTCTGCTCATCCAAAAGCAGTTAGTGTTGATTTCCATTTAGATTTGACCCTTTAGGCGGCGATTTTTCCATCGAGAATTGACCCATGTTTTCACTGTCTCTCGCCATGTGCGCGGGAGGCCTTGGAGTGATCGACATGGAGTTATTGAGCGTCATGCGGCGCTGGCATCGCCGGGACCAACTCTCGATCCGGGAGATCGCCCGGCGGACCGGGCTCTCGAGGAACACGGTTCGCAAGTATCTGCGCGCGGATAGCGTAGAGCCGCGGTTTCAGGTTCCGGAGCGGGCGAGCAAACTCGATCCCTATGCGGATAAGCTCTCGGCCATGCTGCGGGTCGAGAGCGGCAAAACACGCAAGCAGAAACGCACCATCGGGCAGCTGCATGCCGATCTGATGGCTCTCGGCTATGAGGGCTCGTATAATCGGGTTGCAGCTTTTGCCCGTGACTGGAAGGCCGCTCGGCAGCGCGAGCAGCACATCTCTGGCCGCGGCACCTTTGTGCCCCTGGCGTTTGTCCCGGGCGAGGCCTTCCAGTTCGATTGGTCCGAGGACTGGGCGATCATTGCCGGCGAGCGCACCAAGCTGCAGGTCGCTCACGCCAAGCTGTCCTACAGCCGTGCCTTCACACTTTGGCCTGCTGCCGGTTTCGTGGACACCGAGATAAGGTGTTCAACGGGACTGGAGAGCGGGAATGCAACGACGGAGGTTCAGCCGCGAGTTCAAGCTTGAGGCTGTGAGATTGGTGAAGGATCGGGGCGTTGCCGTTGCGCAGGCTGCCCGCGACCTGGATGTGCACGAGAACGTGCTGCGTAAATGGGTTCGCGAGGCTAAGGCGGATCCTCAGCATGCCTTTCCCGGGCAGGGTCAGATGAAGCCCGAGCAGCTCGAGATTGACCGGCTGCGCAGGGAAGTGGCCAAGCTGAAGGCGGAGCGCGACATCTTAAAAAAGGCCGCAGCCTTCTTCGCGAGGGAAGCGATATGAAGTTCGCCTTCATCGCGAAGCACCGGAGCATCTGGCCGGTGGCATGGCTATGCGACGCTCTGGATGTCTCGCGGTCGGGCTTTCATGCCTGGCTCAATCGCAGCCCCAGTGCGCATGCCCGGCATGATGACGTGCTCGCGACGGCGGTCGACCGGAGCTTCAAGAGCAGCGATCGGACCTATGGTGCACGACGGGTCTGGCACGATGTGCTGGCGGAAGGGCTCTCCTGCGGGCTGCATCGGGTTGAACGGATCATGCGGGAGCGTGGGTTGCGAGCCCGGCCGCGCCGTCGTGGGTTGCCGAAGGATGTCGGCGTGCGGGCAGCCGCGTCTGACAATCTGCTCGACCGCGCCTTCGAGGCCTCGGCCCCGAACCAGAAATGGGTGGCGGACTTCACCTATATCTGGACCGCGGAGGGCTGGCTCTACGTTGCCGCCGTCGTCGACCTGTTCTCACGACGTGTCGTCGGCTGGGCGATGAAGGCAGAGATGACGGCGCAGCTCGTCACCGATGCCCTCATTATGGCGATCTGGCGCCGCGGCAAGCCGGACAGCCTGCTGCATCACTCCGACCAGGGCAGCCAATATACGAGCGAGCAGTTCCAGCGACTGATGGCTGACCACGGCATCACCTGCTCGATGAGCCGATCGGGCAACGTCTGGGACAATGCTGCGATGGAGAGCTTCTTCTCGTCGCTGAAAACCGAGCGGACAGCCCGCAAGGTCTACAGGACGAGGGATGATGCCAGGGCCGACGTGTTCGACTACATCGAGCGCTTCTACAATCGCCGGCGCAGGCACTCGACATTGGGCTATCTCAGCCCCGTCGAGTTCGAGGAGCGAGCCAAATTAGCTTAACCTCGTGTCCACAGAACCGGCAGCAGGCCACTTCGAGCCTATCTGCTGCAGACCCATGAGATGCTGTTCGACGCGCATAACCACGCCTTCCGGGTGCTGGGCGGCGTGCCGCAGCGGGGCATCTACGACAATATGAGGACGGCGGTCGATAAGGTCGGGCGCGGTAAGCAGCGCCAGGTCAATATCCGCTTCGCGGCCATGGTGAGCCACTTCCTGTTCGCGGCCGAGTTCTGCAATCCTGCCTCAGGCTGGGAGAAGGGACAGATCGAGAAGAACGTACAGGATGCCCGCCATCGGCTCTGGCAGCCGACGCCGAACGTATCTTCTCTGGAGGTTCTGAACGACTGGCTGGAGATGCGATGCCGGGAGTGGTGGTCGCAGACCGGGCACGGTTCGCAGCCCGGCACGATCGCCGAGGTATGGGCTGAGGAGGTGCGGCACCTGATGGCGATGCCGCGTCCCTTCGACGGCTTTGTCGAACATGCCAAGCGGGTCTCTCCAACCTGCCTGGTGCATCTGGAGCGCAATCGCTACAGCGTGCCGGCCTCGTTCGCCAACCGGCCGGTCAGCCTTCGCGTCTATCCCGACCGCATCGTCGTGGTCGCGGAAGGGCAAGCCGTTTGCGAGCATCGCCGGGTCTTTGCACGCTCTCACGGCCGTCCAACCCAGACCGTGTACGACTGGCGGCACTATCTCACCGTGGTACAGCGCAAACCCGGTGCCCTGCGCAATGGCGCTCCCTTCGCGCAGATGCCACCAGCCTTCCGATCCCTGCAGCAGCATCTGCTCAAGACACCGGGTGGCGACCGCGAGATGGTGGAGATCCTGTCGCTGGTTCTCCAGCATGATGAGCAGGTGGTGCTCACAGCCGTCGAGATGGCGCTCAAGGCCGGCGTGCCGACCAAGACCCACATTCTCAATCTGCTGCACCGCCTGATCGATGGCACCGCGCTATTAACGCCGACCGTGGACCCTCCTTCTGCTCTCACTTTGACCACTGAGCCGCAAGCCAACGTCGAACGCTACGACGTCTTGCGGCGGACCAAGGAGGCGCGCCATGCGTCATAACCCGGCCAGTGGCGCCATCGTCATCATGTTGCGCAGCCTCAAGATGCACGGCATGGCGCAAGCGGTCAGTGAACTGACCGAACAGGGCGCGCCGGCCTTCGAGGCCGTCGTGCCGATCCTGTCGCAACTGCTGAAGGCAGAGGCCGCCGAGCGCGAGGTCCGATCGAGGGCCAATCAGCTCAAAACGGCGCGCTTCCCGGCCTACCGCGACCTCAACGGCTTCGACTTCGCCAGCAGCGAGGTCAATGAGGCGCTCGTGCGCCAGCTCCATCGCTGCGAGTTCATGGAAGGTGCTCATAACGTCGTTCTGGTGGGAGGCCCTGGCACCGGAAAAACCCACATCGCAACGGCGCTTGGGGTTCAGGCTATCGAGCATCACCACAAGCGGGTCCGCTTCTTCTCCACAGTCGAGCTGGTCAATGCCCTCGAACAGGAGAAGGCCCAGGGAAAAGCCGGGCAGATCGCCACTCGGCTGTCTCACTGCGATCTCGTCATTCTGGATGAGCTGGGCTACCTGCCGTTCAGCACCTCAGGCGGCGCCTTGCTGTTCCACCTGCTGAGCAAGCTCTATGAGCGTACCAGCGTGATCATCACCACCAATCTCAGCTTCTCGGAATGGGCCAGCGTCTTCGGCGATCCAAAAATGACCACGGCGCTGCTCGATCGCCTGACGCATCACTGCCACATCCTGGAGACCGGCAATGACAGCTTCCGCTTCCGGAACTCCTCGGCAAAGCCACCTAAAACCACAAAGGAAAAGTCGAAGAACTTGACCGTCACCTGACAAACCGACGACCATCAGGGAGGGTCTTCTCAGTGGAAATCCAGGGTCACTTCTCCCCGGAAATCAACAGACTCGAGGAAGCATGATCAATTTGGCAGGGTTTTTGGGGCCAGATCCGAGGCTGGCGGGAGACCGCCCAAAACCGGTCGTAGTCGGCAGCTCGAAAACACATTCTATTCGGCAGCGGTTTTTGGGCGCATTTGCTAGCTTTCCAGTTATCTCAAAGCGGACGCCATAATCGGCTGCTTAAAGTCAAAAGCGGAGCTAATCATTCTCCGTCAGGACCGGCGCCCCGAGATCCAAAGTGCTGTCCTCCATTTCGTCGCTCCCCTCCTCCGCAGTGTCCCGCGCCAAGGGAAAGTCCCCCGCCAGCAGCCGGTCCCGGCTCAGCAGCCCGGCGTCTTCAAGCGCTTCCATGTCGGGCAGATCGCGCAGCGTGTTCAGCCCAAAATGCGTGAGGAACGCCTTGGTAGTCACATAGGTGTAGGGCGCGCCCGGGGTTGGGCTGCGCGGACCGGCCGCGATAAACCCAAACCGGCGCAGTATGCCGATGACATCGCGGCTGATCTCCTTGCCAAAAAACTGACCCAACTCCCCGCGGGTGATCGGCTGGTAGAAGCCAATGCACATCAGCACCAGGGAGTCCGATTTCGACAGCGACGGGGTCTGCGTGCCCAGGCCGGTGGCGGTGCGGATCGCGTCGGCAAAACCCTTCTTGGTGCGGTGCTGCCAGCCGCCGGCAACCGCGACAAGCTCGTAGGGCCGACCCACCAGCTCAGCACGGATATCGTCGAGGAGAAGATCGAGATTGCACTCCCGTCCGACCACGCACGCCAGCCTCTCGCGACCGACCGGCTCCGGAGAGGCAAAAATCACCGCCTCGACCCGGCCCATCCATTCGCGCCAGCGCAGCTCGGGCGGCAGCTCGGCCAGCTCGAGGTCCAGACCTTCCTGGGTTGGTTTGCGCCGTGCCATGACGTCAGAGCCCGTAGAGTTTGAAGGCGGAGCGACCGGAGAGCTCGCGCACCGCATCCAGGGCTACGAGACGCTCGAACAGCCGGCGCGCCCCCCAGCGGGTCAAATGCGCGGTCTGCAGCGTGCCCGGCACCGCATCCTCGTCGAGCAACAGTCTTATCGCCTCCCCGGCCCCCTTGGCGCGCAGTTTGGGCACGGCGCCCTCAAGCCGGGCGGCGCGCGGCGCGATGTCGGCGGCCAGCCGGCAGGCCTCGGCTGCCGCCTGCGCTAGAGCTACACACACTCCGCGTTCAAAACCTTCTTCGCCTGGGCGAATGCGCCTGCTGCGACCGCCCTCCTCCCGAAAAGCGCTGCTGCGCGCCTGGCTCACCAAGAGCGGCACCGGCAGCGGCCAGCGCAGCTTCAGCGCCACGACCTGATCGGCAAGCCACCAGCCGAGCAGTTCGGCGTCCGGGCGGATCGCCATCACCTCAATGACCATAGCGGCGGCGGCGATTGGTGCTGGCTCGCTGGAGCGGCCGAGCGCGGCGACCCGCTCCATCAGCGGCTCGAGCTCGTCGCCCCCGTGAATTCCCATCCAGCCAACGGTCGATTTGAGAGAGGCGCTGTCGATCCCGGGCGAACGGCTGGCCAGCCGCTTCCAGGCCTCGAAAACTCGACCGGCGGGCCCGGGATCGCCATTCACGGGGCGCAAATACCAGGCATCGCGCAACGCCGCCTCATCCTCGGTGCGACCGACAATGGAGACCGCCGTCGCGGCACATTTCAGGGCCAGCCGTTGACGCCAAGCGCCGGCCCAAAGCGGGGCGATCCGCACCAGATTATCCAATGAATTCAATGCTGCGCCGGCGATGAAGGCGGCTTCCACATCGCTGGAGACACGGCCGCGTGGCTGCGCCCAACCCGGCACAGCGGGCAGCGAGGGAACGGCAGGGAGAGCGCGATTGGCGGCCGGAATCATCGCAGCAGCGTAGCCGATCTGTGCGGTTTATGCGATAAATTTAGTCAATAAACGCACACCCTGTCGTTCGCAGAGAATGAACGATAATGTTGCATTATCGGTCATTTCACTCTTTATATAGAGACGGGTGAGGTAGCGGGCCGAAATCGCCCCTCTTGGATGGGAATGGGTGGCGTTGACGGTGGCGAACCGCCCCTTATATAGCTAGACAGTCTAGCTAGGAGCTTGCGCGATGGAATGGCCGCTGCAGGATGCCAAGAACCAGTTCTCCCGCGTGGTGCAGAAAGCACGCACTGAGGGACCGCAGATTGTCACCCTGCGCGGCGAGCGCGCGGCGGTGGTGCTCTCCGCCGCCGATTACGACACGCTGCGTGCCGGCCGGCCGAGCCTGGTCGATGATCTGCTGTCCGGCCCCGCCTGGGACGCGGACCTCGCCGAGGCTGTTGAGCGGCGCGCCAGCGCTCCGAGCCGCGACGTCGCGCTCTGATGTATCTGGTCGATACCAACGTCATCTCGGAAGCCCGGCGCGGCTCACGGCCGGCGATAGCCTGGTTGCGCGGCATCGATCCGCTCAGCGTCCATCTCAGCACCCTGACCCTCGGCGAGATCATGCGCGGCATTGCGCTGAAGCAGAAGGCCGATCCCAAGACGGCCGGTCACCTCGCGGAATGGCTGCGCAAGCTCCGCCACGATCATGCCGACCGCATTCTTCCCGTCACCGATCCGATTTCGGTCGAGTGGGGGCGGATTGCCGCCCTCCGGCCGCGCGGTGACATTGACGGGCTTATCGCCGCGACCGCCATCGTTCACGACCTCATCCTCGTTACCCGCAATGTGAAGGATTTCGAAGACACCGGCGCCTCCTTCATCAACCCCTGGGATGCCGATTGATGAATGACGCGGAGGGACCGTTCACGGAGGCGAAGGATCAGCTGCCCGACCGCCCCCTCCCCTCGCCCGTTGTGCAGCCGTCATCTGCCCTGCCCGCTCATCTCGAACGACTTACCGATCGTGCGCGGGACTATGTCGAGGCGGCGAGTTCAGCGAACACGCGCCGCGCCTATGCCAGCGATTGGGCGCATTTTTCCGGATGGTGCCGACGCCACGGCCTCGATCCGCTGCCCCCCTCCCCTCAGCTCGTCGGGCTCTACATCACCGCATGCGCCTCGGGCACGGCTCTCCCCGGCGGCAAGAAGAGTTCCGTCGCGACTATCGAGCGGCGGCTCTCGGCCATCGGCTGGAACTACGCCCAGCGCGGCACGCCGCTCGACCGCAAGGACCGGCATATCGCCACCGTGCTCGCCGGCATCCGCAACACCCATGCCACCCCGCCCCGGCAGAAGGAGGCGGTGCTTCCCGAAGACCTGCGCGCCATGCTGGAGACCCTGGAACGCGGAACCCTGCGCGGCCTGCGCGACCGCGCCATGCTGCTGATCGGTTTCGCCGGCGGCCTGCGCCGCTCCGAAATCGTCGGGCTGGACTGCGGCCGCGACCAGACGCCGGATGGGCGCGGCTGGATCGAGATCCTCGACAAGGGGATGGTGGTGACGTTGCGTGGAAAAACCGGCTGGCGCGAGGTGGAAATCGGGCGCGGCTCCTCGGATGCCACCTGTCCGGTCACGGCGCTGCAGACCTGGCTGAAGCTGGCGCGCATCGGCCATGGCCCGCTGTTCCGGCGCGTGACCGGCCGCGGCACGGATGTCGGCACTGAACGGCTCAACGACCGCGAGATCGCCCGGCTGGTCAAGCGCGCGGCGCTGGCCGCCGGTGTGCGCGGCGACCTCACCGAAGGCGAGCGGGAGATGAAATTCTCCGGTCACTCGTTGCGCGCCGGGCTCGCCTCCTCGGCCGAAGTCGACGAGCGGTATGTGCAACGCCAACTCGGCCACACCTCCGCCGAAATGACCCGCCGCTATCAGCGCCGCCGCGACCGGTTCCGCGTGAACCTCACACAGGCCGCGGGACTGTAGCGGGAAGGCGCTTCCCTGCCGTATCAGGGCAAGGATGGCAGCTCCTGGAAGGGATCGGCGACGCGAACGCCCAGGGGCTGGAAGTGACGCACATTCCGCGTCAGCACCGTAAAGCCGTGAACCTCAGCCGTTGCGGCGATGGCGATATCCTCAAAGCCGGGCTCATGCCCGCGCGCCCGATCAAAGATGAGTCCGGCCGCACGGGCACATCTCAGATCGAAGGGCAGCAGTTTTTCGGCATAGAGGTGTTCGAGGCTTTGCCACCACTCTGCCAACTGGCGAGCCTTTGTCGTTGCTCCATCCCGCTCGGCCTTGGCGATTCCTCTGCCCACCTCGGCGGCGGAAATGACGGAGAGGAACAGATGCGGACTGGCCTCGTCCAGCCAAGCGATGATCTCCGGCACCACGGCACGCTTTGACGGCGCCAGTGCGGAGATGACGTTGGTGTCGACCAGAAACATCAGAAATCGACAACGGCCCGGGCAGGGCTGGCGCCTCGCGGGGGGATATCGCCCTCATCCCCGGGGAAGGAGGCCAGCAGCCTGCCGAAACTCGGAACATTCGCCAGCTTTTCATAGTCCTCGAATGAGAGGACAACCGCCTGCTTGCGGCCGTGCCGTGTGATGATCGCAGGATGGCCCTTCACGGCCTCGTCAATCACCGCCGACAGGCTCGCCTTCGCGTCCTTGAGCTGAATCTCCCGCACGGCCACCTCCCATATGACTACAGTGGTCATATAATCCGAGCCACATCGGGCGACAAGATGCTCCCACCTCGTCACGCCCGTTTCTTCTCACCTTTCCGCTTTCCGATCAGCGCCATGAGCATGGGTCCGATGGAAAAGGCGCCGGCTTCCGCTTTTCGCGTGAGATCGCGGATATAGCCGCCGGCGCTGTTGATCGCCGTGCCGCGCTGGAGAATGGCGGCGACGACCACGGCGGCCTGCACCTCACCCATCGCCGCTTGCGCCTCCTCCCAGGCGCTGGGGCTGATCCCGAGCATTGGCCGGACTACGGCGACGGTCGCCATGAAGTCCCGCCAGTTGGAAATCCCGCTCCGGGCATAGTCGATAATATCGGGGCAGGCATCGAGGATCATGCCGAGGGGGTACGCGCCTTCTGGCTGACGCGACGGTTCCGTTTTCAACTCAGTCCCCGCCCCCCTGCTTTCTCGAAAGCGAGGTTCAAGATCAATAGGGGAATCTGGATTTGAATTCTGTTTGTGGCGCTCAGTTTGAGACTCATTGCCGCTCGAAACTGACGTTTTCACGTGTGCTTCCAGCAGGGTAAGGATCTCCTCCGCCAGCAGTGTCAGGTCCTCGGCGATCGGCTCCAGCGCCTGCCGAATGGCGTTGCGCGGAATCCGCTCGACAATGGCCCGGTAGAGGCCATGGATCTCCATCCAGTCGGCCGGCCCCTGCGCGCGCGTGGGGACGCCCTCCGCCATGCCAGTGGCGATCATCTTAGCGATGTCCCGCCGGCACAGGGTGATGCGCTCGCGCACCAGCTTGAGCGCCCGCTCTTCGGCCCTCACCTCCTTGGCCCAGGCTTCGAACTCATCGGCTCGCGCCACCAGCGGCGACAGATCGAAGCCGAAGGCCAGCTCGACCTCGCCGCCCCGGTCCTTACGGGCATAGCGCTTGCCGTTCGGGCTATCGCGCCGCACGATCAGCCCGGCATCAACCAGCACCGCGAGATGCCGGCGCAGCGTCGCCGGCGCCATGCCATGCGCCCGCAGCGACAATTGCTGGTTCGAGGGGAAGACGATGAGGTCCTCGCCGGTCAGCGCGGTCTCCGGGTGAAACGACAGCAGCGCGTCAAGCACCGCCAGCGCCCGTTCGGACACGCCGATGCGCGCTTTCGCGGTGCAGATCGCCCGGAACACGTTCCATTTGTGCACCGCCTTGTCGAGCGGGCGCGCCTTCGCCACGGCCTGGCTCGCCACATGGGCAAGCGAGAGTGATCGCCGCCCAAAGGGCGTCGTCGTGATATGCGTCTGCATCTTCCTTCACCTTGATCTGGGCAAAGAAAAACGCTCGCCGAAACGGCGCGAAGGCCTCACGGGAGGCTTGACGGTGATTTCTGGAAGTGCGATTCTCAAACTCGCCAAAGATCGAGAAGGGCTTCCGGAATTCGTTTCGGGGGCCTTTTTCTTTGCGGCTACAGCCTGCGGGCCTTACCGGCTAATCGTCATTCATCAACGCTCCTTTCCTGCGTATAGAGGTCGTAAAGATCGGGCAGCTTTCGCAGCACAAAGTCAGCGAAAGCCTCGTTCCGCTGCCGATCGATCTGTAGGCGCACGATTCTCTTCGATCGCACCAATGTTGCGAGCTCGGTTCCATCCCGGCTGCGGACAGTCTGTTCCTGCGTTGCGGGTGCCAGCGGAGCCGGGGTCTTGTGCAAACCGTAGATCGTATCAAACCGTTCGCCGGTCGATTGCGTCCGAAAATCCGGCCGTGCGATAAGCTCCCGCGCCCTTTCCACCAGCACCGCGTCCTGAAGGAGCTCCGCCAGTGACTGCCAGCGGCCGCGGCCGACCTTGGGTGCCCGCCCGATTGCTGCGACCAGATCGGCTGGAATCGCCTTCGCCACAGCAATGAGTTTGGAGGCCTCGGCCCGATCGATCGTCAAGGCGGACTGCACCACTGTCCGCTGGAAACCGGCACCTTCCAGCCTGAGCGCAAACAGCGCACGCTCGATGAAACTGAGATCCTCGCGCGCCGAGTTCTCAATGCCCTGCGAGACGACCAGGTCCTCATCGGTCAGCGGCCGGACATAGGCTTTGACCTGCACTCCGAGATCGCGAACGGCGCGCACCCGGCGATGTCCATAGGCGCTCTGGTAGCGTCCCGGTAAAGAGGGATGGGGGCGAACCAGAATGGGGATTTCTTGCCCGCGCTCAGCAATGGAACGCTTCAGCTCCTCGAAGGAGGATTCGTCCTGATCCTGGATGCGATCAGTAAAAGGCGATGGGTCCACGAGAGTGGGATCAAGCTCGACCACGATAGCGCCATTCGACAGCTGTTCGCGCAACGCCTGGTAATCGCGCTCGACATCGGTGAAGGTTTCCTTCAGCGAACGAACCGCGCCGGCGGTCACGCGGGGCAGGGAGGGCTTGTTGTCAGCTGACAACTCGCCCTCGCCGCGCCCGGCGAACATAGAACGAATGGATTGGGTGCGCTTGCTCATCTCGCCTCTCTCATCGCCACGTGGCCCGGCCCGCTGTGCGAGGACGGTCCGACGGCGGGCACGCGTCTGGCAACCAATCCGGCCGCATAAGCACTCGACTACTTACGATGCGTCCGTTGTCCGCAGACAACAAAGGCAGGCGAACAAGCGGTTCGGTTGAGGGTAGGGGGGCTCGCTCCGTCACGGCACCCGCCCCCAGACACGCGCGATCTGCTCGATGACCTCTCGGTTCACCGCATTGACCGATTCCATCGCCCGATCATAGACCGAGCGCCCCACGGACCCACGCGACAGCTCGTAAAGCGACTGCTTGGTCAATCCGGCATTCGCGATGGCCGTCGACTTCCAAGCCGTCGCCGCCAGCACGTCGGCACCGAAAATATCGCGCAGCAGCCCGACAATTTCCTGTTCCGGCACATCCCTGGGATCATGCCGGGTGATCAGGAACTTCATGAAGTCGAACTCCAGCGCCCCACCAGCCTCCTCGATGACCGTCAGCAGATCGGAGGTCATAAGTAGGAACTGGCTCATGGACGCGACATCGACCATCTGCGGGTGAACCGTGACGATCATTCCGGTCGCAGCATTCAACGCTCCCATGGTGAGGAAGCCGAGCTGGGGCGGGCAGTCGATCACCACCACGTCGAAATCCGCCTCCACCTGCCCGATGGCCGCCGCCACCCGGCGGAAGAACAGATCCTCGGCAGCACCGCGATTATTCAGCATGTGGCGCGGCGTCTGATGCTCGAACTCCATAAGCTCAAGATTGCCCGGCACGATGCTGATTCCGGAGAAATAGGATGGGCGCACAACGTCCTTCATCGGCACGCGCAGCTCGTCGTATCGAATGGCGCCGTAAAGCGTCGCGTTTTCCGGAATATCGAATTCGGGCTGATAGCCGAACATGGAAGAGAGGGAGGCCTGCGGATCAAGATCAATCGCCAGGACCCGAAAGCCCTGCAGGGCGAGTCCCTGCGCGAGATAAAGCGAGGTCGTTGTCTTGGCCGAACCGCCCTTGAAATTTGCGACCGTGAGCACTTGAAGCTTGTCACCGGGCCGCCGGCGCGGCCAGAATTTCAGGCTCTCTTTCGGTCGGCTGGAGGCCAGATAGGCGCGAAGTTCATTGATTTGAGTCAGCGTATAGGAACGCCTGCCACTCGAGCCAATATCAGGAGCAGGTCCCAGGCCGTCCAGCGACAATTGTCGAAGATAGCCATCCGACACTCCGACAATCTCCGCCACCTCGCCCGAGGTGAACGAACGTAGCGACTTCTCTGCGGACGGCGGAAAGGCAAGCTCTCCGACGGCACGCAGACGGGCCGACAAAGCCTCCGCACGTTGGGAAATCCAAGCGGCGGTAGACCCATTCTGAAACCCGAGCCTCACAGGAGTCGCCATATCTTCGTGCTCAAGACGGTTTTAGAGCGTCAGACGCGCCCTTTCCGTCTCAAGATAACGCATGATTCTGACCCTTCGGCAAGGAGATATGGGTTAATGAATGGTTAATCATGACCACCGGCGAGCCCAGGTGCCGTGCGTGATATTAGCCCTATTTTCCTTTATTCATAACGTCTTGCTAAACACGACGAAGGGGCCCCTCTTGGTTTCTAAACCCCTTTGATTAACCGTGGTAGCCAGCGGTGCATTGCATCTTCCGACCTGCCCTTATGGCGCAGAGCTCACCCCCGCCGCAGCGCACCTATGCACGAGCGCGACGGGGACTAGTGCGCGGCAGTGCCTCAGTCGTGGCGTGTACTCAGGAGTTGGGGCTTCCGGCAAAGCAGGAGCGGTTCAGTTCAGCTGCTAAACTTGGGGATCGCCAGATTCACGCCCACGCATTTCCGCCCGCGCAAGCACGGCGTCGAGATCGGCGAAGACGCCAGCCGAGCGCCATAGACGACGATTACCGAGCACGTAGAGGGCTTCCTTGGCCCGCGTAACCGCGACATTGAGCAGGTTCGGCTCCCGTCCGGCCCAGCCGCGGGCTCCGGTCTGGTCGGCATTGGGAGCGCCGAGCACGAAGATCACCGCCTCGGCCTCGCGGCCCTGCACTGTGTGAATGGTGCCGACCCGTTCATAGGCCCAGCTATCGAGTGAAGGAATGCCTGCCGCCAGCGCCGCGCTTTCACGGATTGCCCGGCGCAGCCCGTCGGCGACCTGGACGAAGGGCGTCACCACATAGAGGTCCGGCGTGAGGCCGGCAGCCACAATGTGTTCGATCATATCGACCGCCGCGCGGCCTTCCTCCGGGCACCATTTGTCGGTGCCGGAACCCGAGATGTCGATCCAGCGTGAGGGGCCGAGAAGATCGCGGATGGGGGAGGGAGCCGCCGCCTTCGCCGCCACCATCAGATTCTCATAGGCGATGCGGTTGGCAATGCCGAACATCGGCTCGGCGCAGCGCCGGTGGACCAAAAGCGGCACGCCCACGGTGCGGCTGCCGGTTCGCGCCGGGAACTCGGCGCACCAGCCGGTCGCGTCGTCGGCCAGGGTCTGCACGGAGGCGGCCGGGGCTGCGAAGCGCCCGGCATCGATACCGAAGCTCCGGCAGATCGCGGTCGTAAGCCGCTCCGGCAAGAGTACTACCGGAGGCACCTGGATCGGATCGCCCACCACGATGGCGCGCCCGGCACGCATCAGTGCGCCGACTGCCTGCTGCGGCGACGCCTGACCAGCTTCGTCCACCAGCAGCCAGCCGAGCGCGGCGGGGGGCAGACGGCCGAGCATGGTGCCGACCGAGGCAAAAGTGGTGGAAAGCGCCGGTACCACCAGGAACAAGCTCGCCCAGAGATCCGGGATCAATGCATCCTTCGCCGGATCACCGAGGCTCTTGCCGTCGAGCGCCTGCAACATGGCGCCGAGATTGTGCCGCAGGGGCTTCGCCGCAGCGTCGATGAAGGCGTGATGCAGGTCGAGTGCCGCTTCGAACAAGGCGTCACGAAGCCGGTGCTCCTCGGCTGCGAACCATGGCGCGGACGCCTGAATCTGCTTGCGGCCGCCCTCGAAAAAGGTCGCGTCGACAATGGTGCCCCGAAGAGCGCTACGGTCGCGCTTGAGCTCGTCCGCCAGCGGGGACAGGGCGGATACCATCTCGGCCGCGCGCCGTTCGGCACCAAAGCCGAGCCATGGCGAGCCGGCGAACATCCGCGCTGTTCCGGAAGACACCACGTTGGCTGCTGCGGCCTCCTTCGCGGCGGATGCCAGTGCCATCGACAGCGGTAGATGCGCGGCCTTCCAGTCACGGAACCGGCGGAGCCCAAAAAGCCGCTGGATCAGTCCCGGACGCCTCGGCCCATGAGCCTGTACGGCCTCAAAAGCCTGTTCGAGAACTGGAAAGATGCGGTTGCGACAGCGGAAGTGTTCAAGCTTCTCACGCACCGCCGACAGTTCTTTCTCAAGCGTGCGGTAGGCGGTCCGCGCCGCCTGCCAGCGCCGGAGCGCCTCGCGCCGGTCACGCGGCGGGTCGAGTGCGGAGACGATGCGCGGCGGCCGCTTGCCGCCATCGGGAAGATCGATTTCGGGATTGCGGCCGTCCAGCGCCTTGAAATAGCTGAAGAGACCAGTTTCTTCGTTCCACCAGAAGCGATCCTTGAAGGCGGCACGGTTACCCGCATTACCCAGCACCGCGGCGATCGCGCCCCAGCTCTCCGCTTCTAGAAGGCCGTCGGCCATCGGCTTGAAATAGCGCAGGCTCGTGGCGTCCCCGGAGATGGCGCCGAGGGCCGGTAGCTCGCCGCTGACATTCTCAACCGCCTTGTTGTTGGAAGAGGCGACGATCATCTCGAAGCCGCGCAGGCGCGGATCGGGCCGGTAGAGATGAATCCATGCTCCACCAAGATTGAGCTTCAGCCCGGTGGTCGCAAAGGCGTCCTCAGGATCATTGAAGCCGGCCATGACGCCTGCGCGAGCCGTCACCAGCGCCGCAACGACATCACGCAGCAGCGTGGTCTTGCCAGTGCCGGGCGGCCCGTTCACTGCTAGGACTTCGCCTGGTTTCTGCGACGTGGCGAGGTTGACGGCTGCCTGCTGCATCAGCACCAACGGGTGACGTCCGGGACCCGGCCAGCGCCCGAGAGGAAAGCGCGACGGCGCGACGGCATCCTCGATTGCAGCGTCGTCAGTGAGCAGGTCACGGCGGCTTGCTGGCGGAAGAAGTCCGACGAAGCGTTTCAGCGTATCGGGTGCGGTGCCTGAGGCAAACAGGCTGACCGCCTTGCCGAGATCCTTCAGGTAGAAACTGTTCAGCAGCAACGCTTCAGGCGGATCGTTGGAGCGGAACGGAACGGTGCTGCGCACCGCAAAGGCGGGCGGCTTCAGCAGAGATCGATCAAGGTCGAAGCGCGCGACCAGCCAGTCATAGGCACTCTGGATTGCCGCAAGGTCCAGCGGGATCGCCTTGCCGTCCTTGCCCTCGCGGTACAGACGTTCATGCAGCGCAGTATGAAGTGGCTCCTCTTCCTGCGACCAGCGCCCGAGCGCGGCGGGATTTTCCCTAAGCGCAAGCGGCAGGCCCCAGCCGAAGCTCGACGCAACCGCGCAGGCCTCGGGAATGGGGCGTCCCTCGCGGTCGACGATGACGACCGCAAGCGGCGTCTCGCCGCGCGCCTGCGGCCGTTCCGCCCGCGTGTCGGCGAAACGCTGGAGAAGCTGATCAGTGGCCGGAGGCATCAGGATCGAGCCAAGCACAATCTGGAAATAGAGCCGTGCCCCCGGCGGCCCCTTCGCCGCGCCATCCGCCCATGGCAGGCCGCGGTCGAACCGCGCGATGCGGCGCATATCCCCGCCCCCAAGATCGGCTGGCGTGCGAAAGGTGGAAGGCGAGAGCACCTCCATCACGGTCCAGGCGCGCAGGATGTCCTGCGGGTCGTTGGTGATTGTCTCACGCTCGGGCATTGGCGTGGGCGGCTGACGTTGGGGCAGCAGATCGGCCTGAGGCGAAGAGGGCGCATCGGCCCGGCGACCCGAAGTTGGCGATGGTGTACCGGACGCCAACTGCCTTTCCAGGCGCTGTTGCAACGTGGCAGCCCGCGCCGTGCTGCGATGCTTCAGCTCGGCAAGAACGGTTTCATTGATCGCACGATGCTCAGGCCCGTCTTTAACCAAAGCTTCCAGTTCGGCGATGCCGAGCTGGATGTAGGGGCGGCTACGGATATTCATCGGGCAAACGCAAACGGGGGCTGACAGCTTTCAGGATCATCACATGGGAGAATAGGCGATCCTGCCGACGTTGGGGAAACCTAAATTTGTAGAGCGCGCGGGTCGAATCCGCCGATTTCACGCTGCCATTCCCCAAAGCGAGGAGATGGCGCCCGACTTCTCGAACACCACCGCCTCGCTGAAGGTGATGTGCTTCAGCGCGATCAGTTCCGGCTCCATGTTGATTGACAGGCCCCTCGCTCCGCCCTCGATCGGCGCCAGTTCCTGCAGCTGCGCCTGCGCCCGCGCCCGCGCCCGCGCCTGCTCGACCACGCGCGCGGAACAGCGCCACCTTACATGGGAAGCGGCGATAGATGGTGTCCTTGCTAGCCCCGCAGAGCACGGCAACCTGATCGATCGAGGTGCCGGCGAAGCCACCGGAGGCGGTGCCTCACCGCGATATTTGCTGACGCCACTGGGCGGGTGCGTCGAACGTACCGGCCCAGAGACCCCGCCGTGCAATCTGAGCGTCGCGTTGTTCCACCGAATATCTCCCACCGCTGTATCGGACGTAATCGATTGCCCAACCGGCCCGGACCATTTCGTGATTAAGGGAGATGCCGGCCGCCGTGTCGCACTCGGCGACCAGCCTCTGATAGGAGTCAACGTCCAGGGGTCGGCAAACGACATTTCCGCCGCGGCCGACTAACTGCGAAAGAAACGCGGTCGCTCGACTCCCACAAGGGTAGCGGCGACCCTGCTCGTTGAAACAGGGCTGAGTGCTTTCCGGCGCATCAATGCCGAACAGCCGGATCCTCGCATGTTGCCCCGCGATCGCTAGCGTATCGCCGTCGATCACCGTCGCGCGGCCCATGATTTCGCGTGGCATAGCCGTCGGGGCGGGCGTCGCCGCCTTCTTTCCCGCTCGAGTTGCCGTTCCGGACCAATCATACTGAGCAACTACCAAGAGACCAGCAACGAAGAGCATAGTCAGTTGGAGCGGCCTCATGGTCCGCCTTATCCGCCAGAAGAGCTTCATTCCTTGGTCCCGGGCTTGGGAGCGTAGGCCAATCCGGCCTCATCGATCACGCCGTTCGGAGCGAGGCGGCCCTGCACCACGGCAAACCGATCCTCGCGCATCGGTCCATCGGAGATGACAGACTTGAGGCAGCGACGGAATGTCTTGCCGGCGATGCGAACATGTAGCTCGATGCCCCCGCTCGATCGGAGACGAAGCGTCACGTCGGGCTGATGAGAAGGCTCGGGCACGTAAAGTTCGAGGGGTAAGCGGGTCACGGGAACATGAATCGATATCTTGGGATGCCCGACCTCAATGGGCCTCGTCACAACCGCAGACGCGAGAAACGGTGGACTCAACTTTTGTGGATGGACCTTCGGAAGACGTCCATCGTTCGGAACAAACCGCTGTCGTCCTTGCATTAATTGGCCTCTCCGAGCGTATTCTTAGCCATCGCAAAGAGGCTTCGCGAAATGAAGAGCTCGCCCTTGGCTCCCCGCTGCACAAGCCCGCGCAGGTAGGCGCCAGCGTTCTTGACGTCACCATTGAAAGCGCGCTGCACCGTCACGGCCAAAGCGGCGATCGCGAGATCCGCGCCGAGCTGCGATTTAGCTTCCTCCCAGACCTGGGGGTTGATGTAGGCCATGCGGCAAAGCGGCTGGCTGGCGGCGCGGAGGCTGGACCATGACGCGAACATGGCTGGCAGCGTGTCTGCCAGGTCGGGGCACGCCTGCTTCACAAGCGGCAGCGAGATATTGAGAATGTCGCTGTCAGCGGCCTTGCGCGCGGCTTTTCGGTCTTGCTCGCCCCCGCAGCCGCCGCAAGGCTTTTTCTGGAAAGCCTCTTCGCCGAAGGCGCTCGTATGTGCGTGTCGGTCGTTAGACCGACTCTGATTAGTTCTACTTTCTACGATGTCACTAGGGGCTGTATCTTGTATGTGGCGCTCATCTTGCGCTGCATTGGCGTCCAAAATCTTTGTTTTAACGAAGGCTGCCAACTGGTCGCTGATCGTCGTGTGGACAAGCTGAAGATCGTCGGCAACAGCGTCGATGATCTCTCGGCAGGCCCCGCGCGGCAGGCGCGCGAGGATGCTCTGATAGGCCGCCTGATGTCCGGGCCAGTCGGCGGGCACACCCTCCCGCACGCCGGTCTCGATCATCTTGGTGATGTCGCGTCTGAGCAACGACAGCCGCTCTTTCGAGCGGCGCAGGGCTCTCTTTTCAGCCTGGACGGTCTGGGCGAGCCCTAGCAATTCCTCGGCGCGCGCCACGATGGGCGAGAGGTCGAACCCGAACGCCTGCTCGATCTGCCCGTCCTGGCCTTTCCGCGCGAACCGTTTGCCGTTGGGACTGTCGCGCCGGATGATAAGCCCACAATCAACAAGCACGGCAATGTGCCGCCGCAGCGTCGACGTCGGCATGCCGTTAGCCCGCGACGCGAGGTGGTCGTTTGAAGGCCAGACGATGTGTTCGCTGTCACCCGACAAGGCTGTTTCCGGATGGAAGGAAAGCAGGGCGTGAAGGATCGCGAGGGAGCGATCCGTAGCACCGACCAACTCTCTGGCCTCTCGTATGGCCTTGAAGATCTGCCATTTGTGAACAATGGCGTCGGGTTTCGCCGATTGGGCGACGAGCTGGGAGGCGATGTGCCCTAGGTCCAGGCGTCGTTGGCCGAAGGGTGTAACGGACATCTGCGATGCCATCAGCGATCGCTCCCGCCTGGTGCGGCTGGCGCCGCTGGAGACGCGAGGTGGCCGCCGCCGACCTGTCCGGTCACGTCGATGGCATCTAAGCCATGGGTATGATTTGACACCGTTTTCTCCTGAAAACGGCAAAAAGGGTTCGTCGCCGGGAAGGGCGTTTTCGCTTGACATCAATTCAAGTCCCGGCGAAACTAAACCCGTAAATTGCTGGGGTTTTGGTTCAGTTCGCGCAGGCGAGAGCTATTCCCTGAGACCGAAAGGCTTCGATGTTGATCGCATCGGAGCCTTTTCCTTTTTGTCCGTCCGCTTCTCCTGGGTTGCAGATGCGATCGAACGCCAACTCTTTGGGTTGGTCGGCGATTCGAGCGCTTGGCGCGCAACACTAAGCGGGATCCGGAACCCGGGGCAATCATTTATTGCATGCATATACGTTCTATATGGCGGCAGAGACGTGTGACATATACGCCTCATATGCAGCTCTTTTAGCAGCCGCTACAGGGACAGCGCCTTGTCCGCAAGCGCGTAGACAAAGACGCGACCTCGACCTCCATCATGCGTTTCTGTCGAGTGCGTCAGCAAACCGCGATCTTCCAACGACTTAAAGAGCTCTACGATAACCTGTCTTGGCGCTTTGAGGCGCTCCTTAAGCTTTGAAACAGTGATTTTCTCGCCGTTTAAATGCATCATGTAGATGTAAGACATTATGCCCGCTTGCTTCAAGCGATGGCTCGCCGTCTCTCCCTCGCGCTCATCCTCGACGATGCAGTCCATCAACTTGGCAACGAAGATCAGTGTTTTAAGCGGGGTATCGGCCGCATAGGGGCTTGGCATGGCATTCTCCGCTGCCTAATATAAGCTGCAAATAGGTCGATGAAAGGCAGAACTCTGCCTTAATGGCTGGGCTTCGCGGGTGATCGCCCCGAAAGCCCGCGGCTTTTCACGGGGGCGCCAAGTCCATGAAGACGGCTGGGTTGAGCGAGGAGAATGGCGTGCCTAACAGCGGATGGGGCCATCCGGCACAATCTCTGGGTGGTGTTTGCACTGGCCAGTTTAGTTTTGCGGGCATGAGCAAAGAGCAGGAATCATCGAGAGCGGGTGGAGAGCTTCGCGAGGAAAGCGGGCGGAGAAGTGTCACCGTCGGCTTTACTACAACGTTTGTGGGGTGCGCCCTAGCCGCCACCACTTTTTTTGGCGCTCCAGCGGCAGCGAGCGATTGGGGCTGCCAGGTATTGCTGTGCATTTCCAACCCGGGCGGGCCCATGCAATACGCGGCATGCGTTCCGCCCATCACCCAGCTTTACGACGTTCTGCGGTCCGGGGGGAGCTTCCCGACCTGCACCGGCGTGGGCTTCTCATCCTCCATGCCGCGATTCGAGCCCTATCGGTGCGCGGACGGGTCCGTGTTGACGCGGATCGAAGGCGAGACGGGCTCTGACAGCCTGACCTGCCGCTCGGTCGCGCGCCAGGAAGTCGGGCTTGAGAAGTGCAGGGGTAGCGATGCGAGCGAAACCGCCCGGCTGGTTCACAGCGGCGGCAAAGCGGTCTGCCTGGATTACACGCACACCCGCCCCGAGGTGCGCGAACAGCCGCATTATGTCGATGTGACCATTGACGGTCTGACCCAGCGGATCTGGTTCTGATGCCCGGCGCCTTTTTGGCTGTCGCGGAGAACTGCGCGCCGATGGTGGAGCCGGCGGCGCTGGCCGCCATCGTGCGGCTTGAAAGCGGCTTCAATCCGCTGGCGATCAGGGTGCACAGCGACGCGGCCCTCAAGGGACAGCCGGCGACGAAGCAGGCGGCGGTCGCTGCCGCAAACGATCTGTTGGCGAAGCGTGCCGAGTTCGGCCTTGGTCTCGGCGGTCTGAGTGTCGAGATCGGCCGCAAGCACGGATTAAGCCTCAAAGAGATGTTCGATCCGTGCAGGAACCTCGCCGTCACGGGGCACTTGCTGGCGGGCTACCTCAGGGCATCTGCGACGCCCGACGCGGGGGACGGCGCATTCGGCGCCGCCTTCGCCCGGTATTTCGGGCAGGGGGATGAGGAAGCCGGATACCTCGCGGGCTACGACCAGCGAGCGCTGTCGGCGATGGCGGAGCTGCGCCCTGTCCTGCCTGAGCTGCCCCTGACTATCGGCCCTTCTGCGGTCGCCGCCGAACACGAGGCGTCCGAGGAGGCGCCGCCCGCGACCGGCACGCGGTCGGCCGCTCCCCCCCAATCTGCGCCGCCGTGGGACGTCTACGGCAACTCCAGCGGCAGCCGATCACACCTTCTTATCTTCACCCCGTGACATCACCCGATGATGCAAGCTGGAGCAATCCGATGACGAAGCATGCGAATGACGCGACGAACAATGGGCTCGTGTCGCGTTCGCGCCGCCACAGTGCCGTTCTGATGATGGGCCTGACCCTGGCGCTGGTGGGGGCGGAACCGGCCTTCGCGCAGGCTACGGGTATTCAGACGGCCCTCGAAAGCCTGATCGACATGATTACCGGCGGCGTCGGCAAGGCGCTGGCGGTTCTGGCGATCATGGGTGTGGGCATTGGCTGGATGTTCAACGTGATCCAGCTGCGCACGGCGGGCTTCGTCGTGATCGGCATCGCCATCGTGTTCTCGGCCGCCACCATCGCGTCGATGCTGGGGGCTGGCTGATGTCGAAGGCCGCCGGCGAGCCTGCGCTTGAAGAGGAAATGCTGTTTCTCGCCTGCACGCGCCCGGCGGTCTTTGCTGGCGCGCCGATGGAGACGTTGCCCGTCAACTCCGCTATCGGCCTGCTTACCGGCTTCATCCTGCTCGACAATTTTATTGTCGGCGTCGCGATCACGGCAAGCCTGCATATGGTCTGCCGGGAGATTGTGAAGCGCGACCCGAACCGCTTCCGCCTCATCGGCGCGTGGCTGTTCACATCCCTTCGGTGCCTCAACCGGGATTATTGGGGCGGCTCCAGCGTGACGCCGCTCCAGACAATCCGTCACTACGACGAGCGCGATTATGGCCTCTGACAACGCTGCTCTCCGGGCACGGGAGATCGAACCCGAGAGCCGTATCCCGCATGTGCGGCACGTCGACGAGCATGTCATCGCGCTCGCCGGCGGCGCGCTCATGACCATGATCGCCGTGGAAGGCATCTCTTTCGAGACGGCCGGCGTCGACATCATCAATGCGCGCTATCGCGGCCTGGACACGATGCTGCGCAACATCGCGGATGATCGGCTCGCGGTATGGAGCCATGTGGTTCGGCGACGCGAGACGACCTATCCGGCCGGCTCCTTCGATCAGGCGTTCGCGGCGGGCCTCGACGCGCGCTACCGCGCGCGCATGGTCGGCCAGGAGCTGTACCGGAATGACCTGTTCATTTCGCTGGTCTGGACGAGCGATCCGTCGTCGCTCGCGAAGATGGCGGGTCTTGCACGGCGCGCCCGCAAGGGCGGCGTCGAGGTCAATCCCGAGGCGCTGAAGCATCTGACGGATGCGCGCCAGACGATGATGGGGTTGTTGGCCGACTTCCGGCCTCGGCTGCTCGGCCTCTATGAGGCGGATGGGCTGATGTGGTCCGAGCCGTCCGAGGTGCTGCACCAGCTGGTCGGCGGCCGGCGTGAGCGGGTGCCGCTCACGATGGGACCAATCTATTCGGCGATCTATACCGATCGGGTCATTTTCGGCCGGGAGACGGCGCAAATCCGGCATGAGGCCGGGGATCGCGTCGCCGGGGCGCTGTCGCTCAAGGAATACCCCTCGCGCACCCGTCCCGGCATGCTGGATGGCCTGCTGGCGTTGCAGTGTGAATTCATCCTCACGCAGTCCTTCGCCTTTCGGTCGAAGGGCGACGCCCTGGCGCTGTTCACGCGCAAGCAGAACATGATGACGGCCGGCGGCGACAAGGCTGTCTCGCAGATCGACGACCTGGTCGACGCGGCCGATGACGTGCAGGCCAATCGCATCGTCATGGGCGAGCATCATCTGTCGCTGATGGTGTTCGCGGGCGATGTGAAAACGCTCGGGGAGCATCTGTCGAAAGCGCGGGCAGAGCTGGCGAATGGCGGCGCCGTCGTGGCCCGCGAGGACATCGCCCTGGAGGCGGTGTTCTGGGGGCAGCTGCCGGGCAACTTCTCGATGCGCCCGCGCTCGGGGGCGATTTCGTCCCGTAACTTCGCGGCGCTATGCCCGCTGCACTCCTATCCGATAGGGCAGGCGGAAGGGAACTATTGGGGTCCGGCGGTCGCCATGTTGAAGACGGCATCGGGCGCGCCGTTCTATTTCAACTTCCACTACGAACAGCTCGGCTCGACGTTCATCTGCGGCCCGTCCGGGTCGGGCAAGACCGCCCTGATGAACTTCCTGCTGACGCAGATCACCAAGCATGCGCCGCAGGTCGTGCTGTTCGACAAGGATCGCGGCGCGGACCTGTTCGTGCGCGCGATGGGCGGCACCTATCTGCCGCTGCAGAATGGTCGCCCGACCGGCTTTTCGCCGCTGAAGGGGCTGGAGCTGACCGAGGCGAACAAGGTGTTCCTGTCGCGCTGGATCGAGCGCCTGGTGCACGGCGGCCGGCCGATCACCACGAATGAGCAGCGCGCCATTGAGCAGGCCATTGCGGCGCTGGGCCAGCTTGACCGGCGGGACCGCTCCATCGGGGCGCTGATCCAGTTTCTCGACACCACGGACCCGGAGGGCGTGGCCTCGCGCCTGCGCCGCTGGGCCGCCGGCGGCGCGCTGGGATGGGTGTTCGACAATGACGGCGATGCCATCGGCGAAGGCGCGCAATTCCTCGGCTATGACATGACGGACTTCCTCGACAATGAGGAAATCCGGATGCCGCTGATGTTCTACCTGTTCCATCGGGTCGAACAGATGATCGACGGCCGGCGGATCGTCGTTGTGATCGACGAGTTCTGGAAGGCGCTCGCGGATGAGGGCTTCCGGGACTTCGTGCAGAACAAGCTCAAGACCATTCGGAAGCAGAACGGTCTGATGGTGTTCGCCACGCAAAGCCCGCGCGACGCGATATCGAGCCCGATCGCCCACACCGTGATCGAGCAATGCGGCACGCAGATATTCCTGCCGAATGAGAAGGGGCAGCACGCCGATTATGTCGGCGGGTTCCGGCTCACCGAGCGGGAATACGAGCTGATCTCACGCGACCTTCAGAAGGCGTCCCGGCGCTTCATCGTCAAGCAGGGTCATGGAAGCGTGGTGGCCGAACTGAACCTCGCGGGCTTCGACGACGAAATGTCGATCCTCTCCGGCACGACGGCGGGCGTCGATGACCTTGAACAGATCCGCAAGGAAGTGGGCGACGATCCGTCCCGCTGGCTTCCGCTCTTCTACAGCCGTCGTCGCGGCGCTTAATCTGGAGTCCTGGCATGTCTCGGCTGCGCCTTGCCTTTATCATCTCCACCTTCCTGTCGGGCTCCCTTGCGGTTAGCGCGCAGGGCATTCCGGTCCTCGACACGACCGCGATCGCCAAGCAGGTCGAACAGATCGCCCAGCTGAAAAGCCAGCTCGACACGCTCAAGGAGCAACTGGCGCAGGGCCAGGCGCTGTTCGATTCGATGAACGGCGTCACGAATATGAGCAATGTCGCGAGTCTGTTGAACGATCCGGAGATCCGCAACGCCCTTCCTGGGAATTTCTCGGATGTGGAAGGGCTTCTGCAGGGCAATGGCTCGGGCGCTTTCGGGTCTTCGGCCCAGCGCCATCTGGATAGCAATTCGAGCTACCAGACCAATGCCAATGACTTCTATGCGCAGGAGCTGGCCAAGGTCCAGAAGCAGAATGCCGGCCAGCTGTCGCTTGGCGAACAGATGTACGAGGCCGCGACGAAGCGCGTCGATGGCCTGGAAGAGCTGCGCAAACAGATCTCCAAATCGTCTGACGCCAAGGAAGTCGCGGCTCTCTCGGCCCGCATCCAGAGCGAAAGCGCTCTTCTCCAGACCGATACGCTGCGCATGCAGGCGCTGAAGATGGTGCAGGACGCTCAAATCAAGGTAGACGAACAGCGTGCGCGTGAGAACTGGCGGCAGAAGCTGGACAGTATGGAGAAGTCGTTGAAATGAAGAAGTTGCTGATAGCTACCGTCGCCTGCCTCGGCCTGGCCGCCTGTAACGGCAACGAGGAAAAGGTCTATACGGTCGATGAGCTTGTGAACGACCCGGCCACACTAGAACGTATCTACAAAGAGTGCGGCAATGACCCGGGCCGGCTTTCCGAGACGCCCAACTGCAAGAATGTTGCACAGGCGCGATGGAAGAGCCGGCTGAACAATATGTCGAAATCTCTTCAGTAGGGCTGCGGTGCGGGAGCACGGCTGAAACGGGAACGGGGCGCCGGCATGGCTGGTTACACGACATTCGAGAGCATCGAGGACAGTTTCACGGCGCCCCTGGAGAGCTTCATCTCCTCGGGCTCGTCGAATATCGCGTCCGCGATAGTCGGCCCCCTGTCTCTGGCGGTTACACTCTATGTGATCATCACCGGCGTCCTGATGATGCTGGGAAAAATCGACACGCCGATCCGGGAGATTTCCCTTCGGGTGATCAAGCTGGGCATCATCATCGCCCTCATCAAGGAGAGTGGGACGTACCAGCAGTTCGTCACCGACATTTTCTTTGAGAGCCTGCCGAATGAAATCTCGTCCGCTCTAGCGACCGGCAGCGCCATTAGTGGATCGAGCCTCGACGGCCTGATGACCCAGATTCAGCTGACCGCCACGAAGATCATGGCGGCGGCGGGCTGGGATTATACGATCGTCACCTATGGCATGGCGGCCCTCGCTTTGATCATCATCGCACTGATCACACTCGCGGTGTCGTTCGTGGTGACGCTGTACGCCAAGATCGCGCTGACGCTGGTTCTGGCTCTCGGTCCGATCTTCATCGCCTGCGCACTTTTCGATTCGACCCGCCGGATGACGGAGGCGTGGTTCGCTCAGGTCATCAACTACGTCGTGCTGCAGGTGCTGGTGCTGGCGCTCGGTTCGCTGCTCGTCGATATCCTGGATTCGCAGGTCAGCTCGGCCGGGAGCTTCACCGACGTGTTGATGATCCCGCTGTCGCTCGGCGCCACCTTCGTGGCGGCCGGCTACATTCTGTACCAGCTGCCGCAGCTTGCGGCCTCTCTCGCCGGCGGCGGGATGTCCCTGGCCTATGGCACGCTGGCGAAGAACGATGCGCGGGGAAGCGCCGTAGCGCAAAGCGCGCGGTATCTGGCCGGCAAGATGCGCGGCGGCTCGAAGGGCACATAGTAACGCCCGGACAAATCACACGAATTTTGAGCCGGCCGCGAGGCCGGACGCCACCCTTACGCTTTGCGTCTGAGAATTGGACCTGAACCGATGAGAAAGCCCCCCGTCTTATTCATCCTCGCGCTGGGCCTGACGGTCTCGGGCTGCGCGTCGATTCAGTACCCGCTGCCGTCCTGTGACGGCTCTGCCCGGCGGCCGCTCAATCGGTCCGTCTGGGATTGGAACGCCACCTCCATGACCTCGCAGCCGGTTCCGGCCGGGCTGGAAGTGGCGGCCGGCGTGAAGCCGGCCGCGAGTTGAGGGGAGGGGATGATGGTGCCTACCAAAAGCCTCGACGAGTATTTCGACAGGGCGCGCCGTTTCGATCAGGATCGGGTGATCGCGGCGAACCGCTCGCGCAAAGTCGCCTGGACGATCGCCGGTTTGTCGGGTGGCGTCGCGCTGGTGGCTGTGGCGGCCGTCGCCGGCCTCACGCCGCTCAAGACGGTGGAGCCCTTCGTGGTGCGGGTCGATAATTCGACCGGCATTGTCGATGTGGTGTCGGGCCTTAAATCGGGTCCGCTCGAATATGACGAGGCCGTGCGCAAATGGTTCGCGGCTCGTTATGTGCGCGCCCGTGAGGGCTTCGCGGCGAGCGAAGCAGAAGAGAGCTTCCGGGCGGTGATGCTGATGTCGGCGCCCGCGCAACAGGCGCAGTTCGCGGCCTTTTTCAACGGCCGCAATCCCGAGAGCCCCCAGAACATCTACGGGGAGCGAGCAACGGTCCGGATCAAGATCAAGACCATTGCCCTGATCGGCTCGAACGTCATGCAGGTCCGCTACCTGCGCACTATGACGCGGGGCGATGAGGTGAACCAGACGCACTGGATCGCCACGCTGACCTATTCGTTCGTCAACGCGCCGATGTCCGAGCAGGACCGGCTTGTGAACCCGCTGGGCTTCCTGGTGAGCGATTTCCGAGCGGACCCGGAGGTAAACTGATGAACCGCTTCACCATGCTATCAGCGGTGATCCTCATGGCGGCTTCCGCGCCGATCGGCACAGCGCTCGCGCTGGAAACGCCGGTCGCGGCGCCCCGCGATAGCCGCATCCGCTTCGTCCAGTTCGAGCCGTACAACGTGGTGCGGATCATCGGTACCCTGCGTTCATCGGTGCAGGTCGAATTCGCGCCCGACGAGGAAATCGTGCACGTCGCCACGGGCAACAGCATTGCCTGGGAGGTAGCGCCGGCGGGGAGCATTCTGTTCCTCAAGCCGCGCGAGAAGCAGGCCGTGACCAATCTTCAGGTCGTCACGGCACGTCGGGACGGCTCGAAGCGCAGCTATCAGTTTGAGCTGACGGTTCGGGAAGGGGCGGTTGGTCCCGGCGCCGACACCTATTTCCTTGTGAAATTCCGTTACCCCGGCGACGAAGCCGAGGAGCGGCGCCGGATCGCCGCCGCCAGGGCGGAAGCCGAGAAGGCGAACCAAGCCGACAAGGTGCTGGAATTTCACGGTGCGTTCGGGCCGCGCAACTGGCGCTACTCGGCGCAGGGGTCGCAGGTCATCGAGCCGGCGTCGGTCTACGACAATGGCAAGGTGACGACGTTCGCGTTTTCCGGGAACACGCAGGTTCCGGCGATCTACATCGTGAACGCCGATGGGTCTGAGAACCTGGTGCCCAGCTCGACCGATGGCGATCTCGTCATGGTCCATGCCATTGCCGCGAAATTCGTGCTGCGGCGCGGCCGGGAAGTCACTTGCATCTTCAACGAGGGGTTCGTTCCGGCCGGGATCAATCCCGGCACGGGCACCACCTCGCCATCGGTGCAGCGCGTCGTGAAGCCGTCCGCCACCTCGACCCCGGCACAGTGAGGAAAAACCGATGTCCGATGCCGATCATGAGAAGGATGGCCTCGCCGGTGAACGCGGCGCACTTCGTGCTCCGCCAAGCCGCTTTGGGATCGACGCCAGGAAGCTCCTGGGCGGGGCCGCGTTCATCGCAATTGGTGCTGCGGCCCTGGTCTATTCCGCGCTCGGGAATGAGAAGGCGGGTGAACCGGCCAAGCCGGACAACGTCATCCGCTCCAATGTTCCCTATGAGCCGGCGCCGGTGCAGCTGCCGAAGGTCGAGCCAGTGCCCGCCCCCGTCCGGGAGCGCGCCGCCGCTGTTGTGGCGCCGCTGCCGCAGGAAGAGCCTGACCCGCTTCTCGGCTCCGCAACCCGCGCGCCGGTCATTGCCTTCAGCGCGGGAACCGCGCGCGGCGGCCAGGGTGCGCCGCGCGCCGCAGGCGACGACGCCTATGTGCCCGCGCAGCAGCAGCGATCCGAAGACGAAGCGCGCTTTCAGGGGCTGTTGAAGCCGACGATCCTGCAAGGATCGAAGGCGGGCACTCTGGGAAATCGGAACTTCATCGTGGCTATGGGCGCCTCGATTCCGTGTGTGCTGGAAACCGCCCTCTCGTCGGACCAGCCCGGTTTTACCAGCTGCGTCATTCCGCGCGACGTGCTTTCGGACAATGGCCGCGTCGTGCTGATGCCGAAGGGAACGCAGGTCGTGGGCGAATACCGGGGTGGGCTGCGTCGTGGTCAGAGCCGGCTGTTCGTGCTCTGGACGCGGGCAAAGACGCCGGATGGGGTCATTGTCTCGCTGGCGTCGCCGGCGACGGATGGCCTCGGCCGGGCGGGGTTCGACGGCTATGTCGATACCCATTTCTGGGAGCGTTTTGGTGGCGCCATTCTGATGTCGATGATGAGCGACATTTCGAGCTGGATCGGGGATGAAATCTCCAAGGGCAGCGAAGTGTCGGCCACTCAGACCACGAGTTCGGGCGAAGACGCCGCCGCAATCGCTGTCGAGCAGTCGATCAATATCCCGCCGACCCTGATCAAGCATCAGGGCGAGGTGGTGTCGATCTTCGTCGCGCGCGACCTCGATTTCTCCAACGTCTACGCGCTGAAAGTCACAGAACCGCTGCGCAAGGTCTACGATCGCGGCGTTCTCGGTGACTTCGGCGTAGCCGATCCCTTGATCACGAAATAGGCCGCCGGCCGCAACTCGGGGACATAGCGATGACTGCCAAGCAGGACCCGTTGGTCGTGCGGGCGCTCCTGCGCCCGTTCGACCCGTTTCTCACCGACGACTCGGTGTTCGAGATCGTCGTGAACCGGCCGCAGGAGGTGCTGGTCGAGCGCCGCGACGGTTGGATAGCGTATCCCTTCCCTGAGCTGACATTCGAGGCCCTGGCCAGCCTGGGCAAGGCGGTCGCGACCTGGTCGCACCAGACGATATCGGATGCGCGTCCGCTGCTCTCGGCAACGCTGCCGGCGGGCGAGCGTATCCAGATCGTGTTTCCGCCGGCCGTCGGCGCCGGAACGGTGTCGATCACGCTGCGCAAGCCATCGTCCAAGACCTTCACGCTCGACCAGCTCGACACGTTCGGGCTCTTCAACGACGTGAGGACGATTGTGCAGTGCAATCCGGCCGATGAGACGCTGATCGATTTGCATCGCAGGGGAAACTGGTCGGAATTCCTTCGGCAGGCGGTTCGCGCGCGCAAGAACATCGTGATTTCGGGGGCGACGGGCAGCGGCAAGACGACCCTGTCGAAGGCGCTGATTGCCCATATCCCGCTTGATGAGCGGGTCATTACGGTCGAGGACACGCCGGAGCTGGAGATACCCCAGACGAACGCGGTGCGCCTCTTCTACTCGAAAGGCGGGCAGGGCGTGGCGAAGATCGGGCCGACCGAGCTTCTGGAATCGTGCATGCGGATGCGGCCTGATCGTATCCTGCTGCAGGAGCTGCGCGACGGCACGGCCTTCGATTACATCGTCAACGTCAACTCGGGGCACCCGGGCTCGATTACGACGGTGCATGCCGATAGCGCGCTGCTGGCGATCGAACGGCTGACGCTGCTGGTGAAGCAGAGCGAGGCCGGCCGGGATCTCGCGCGTGACGACGTGCGGGCGCTGTTGAACACCATGGTCGACATCGTCGTGCAGTGCCACAAGGTGGCCGGCCGCTTCCGCGTCACCGAAATCGACTTCGCGCCGGCGCGGATGTGGGGCGCGAGCACCATTGGCGAGGATGCACCGTCGACGGTCGCGACGCGGAAGCCGGGGCTTGCGGCATGAATTCCATCATCCTCTGTGAAAAGCCCTCTCAGGCCCGCAATCTGCGCGCCGCCCTTGGCGATCGGCATGGCCGCATCCTGGCCGCGCAAGGCCACCTCCTGCGTCTGGAAGTCCCGGAGGAGGTGAACCCGGCCTGGAAGGTCTGGGGCCTCGACGTGCTGCGCCCGGCAAAGGGCCGCTATGGCTGGCGTCCGGACGAGGGCAACGGCAAGGCCGAACGTCTCGATGAGATCCGCAAGGCGCTGTCCGGCGCCGGCCGGGTGATCATCGCCACGGACTGCGACCGCGAGGGGCAGGCGATCGGCGAGTCCCTGGTTCGGCATCTTGGCTTCAGGGGCGAGGTGCTGAGGGCCATGTTCACAGCCGAGGACGAAACCTCGCTGCGGGCGGCATTCGCCGCGCTTAAGCCGAACGCGCATTGGGGCAGGCTGTTCGAGGCCGCCGTGGCACGGGCTCAATCGGACCAGATTTTCAATCTGACGATGACGCGGGCGGCAACTGTGAAACTGAGGCCGGAGGGTTGGCGCGGGCCGCTTGGCATCGGCCGGGTTCGCACGCCGACCCTGGGGCTGGTCTGCGCGCGCGAGTTGGAGATACGCGGCTTCACCCCGCGCGATTTCTACGAGATCGAGGCCGTCGTCGCCGGCGCCGCCGGCGAGGGGTCCCTGTGGTATCGCCCGCGCGGAGACGCGCGGATCTTCGATCCGGACAGGGCGGACCGCATTGCGCTCGCGGCCGCGAGCTATCAAGGCCCGATCGAGGTCTCACGAGAGGCGCGGAAATCTGTGCCGCCGCGCCCGTTCGATCTGCCGTCACTGCAGAAGCACGCCGGCAAGTGGGGATGGAGCGCAAAGAAGGTGCTCGATGTCGCCCAGGCGCTCTATGAGCGGCACAAGCTGATTACCTATCCCCGGGCGGAAACCCGATATCTGCCGGAGAACCTGGTGCCGAGCGCCGGCAATCTGCTCGATGCGCTCCGCGGTATTGGCGAGCTGGCGCCGCAGCTGCCGGCCGTGCCGGTCATTCGCAAGGGCAAGTCCGGTCTTTGGTCTGACGCCGGCATCGCCGGCGCCAGCCATCATGCCCTTATCCCGAACGTCAACGCGCCGAACATGTCGGCCGCCGTGGCGGCGCTGGATCATGACGAGCGGGCGCTGTTCGACGCGATCGCGCGGGCCTTCATTGCCGCGATCTCGCCGGACCATGAGTTTGACGAGACCACGCTGTCTTTCGCCATCGAAGTGCCGGCGGCGCCCGGTTCGGTCGACGTGGTGCGCTTTCAGGCGCGAGGGCGCGTCGTCACTCGCCCAGGCTGGAAGGCCGTCCTTGAGGACGAGGAGAATGGGGAGGACGATGAACAGGGCGATGACGCCGTGCTGCCGGCGTTCGCCAACGGCGACACCGTCTCCTGCAACTCCGTGAGGGCTCGCCCGCGTCAGACGACCGCGCCCAAGCGCTATACCGAGGGCGACCTGATCGACGCGATGCACAACGCTTGGCGCTTTGTGAAAGACGAGGCCGAACGCGAGCGCCTGAAGGAGGCCAAGGGCATCGGCACCCCGGCGACGCGGGATTCGATCCTGGAAGGGTTGAAACGTCAGGGCATGCTGGTCCTGGACAAGAAGAACCTGGTCCCAACCGATCTGGCGCTCTGGCTCTACAAGCTGCTCTGTGAAAGCGCTCCTGAACTGGTCGACCCGGGCGCGACCGCGCGCATGGAGGCCCGCCTCGATGACGTTCTTGCCGGCTCGGCCGATGCGGATACGGTGATTGGAGAGATAGCCGATCGCGCCGGCGGCCTGGTGGCGCGGCTCTCGGAGGTGACGCCGGCGACGTCGCCGACCTTCAAGCGTCCGCCCTCGGGCGCGATGCTGGCGGCCGCCAGGGACAAGGCCAAACGGGAAGGCACGCGCCTGCCGCGTGGCGCCGCTGATGACGCCGAGATCTGCCGCACCTTCCTCGGTCCGCGCCGGCTGGCAAGCGCGGGACCTTCGGAAAAGCAGCTCGCCTACGCTCAAAAGCTGTCGGAGGAGACCGGGATGGACTTGCCTGAAGCGGCGCGGCTCGATGCGGCGGCTCTGTCGAAATGGATCGACGCGGCACGGTCTGCCGGCGGAAAGGATCTCGCATCGCCCAAGCAGCGCGAGTGGATCGCAAAGCTGGTGGGGGAGGGCGCAAAGCCGCCGCGCGGCTATCCCGATCGGATCGGCGCCAACGACGCACGAGCGTTTCTCGACAAGGCGTTTGGGAAGAAAGCGGCGCGCCGCTGATCGCGGCGCCCGTATAAATGACCGGCAAAAGCGAAGCCTCACCCTGCCTTGTTCCGTCACGCGGCGGGTGAATGCCGACATGGCGGGACAACCCGTTCCTGAGGCAGCAGCTGTCAGGGTCGACCGATCAACGATCGTGCTTTAGCACGGACCTGGGCCAGCTCTGAATCGGATATCCGACCTTTGAAGCTGGCGGCTCGGATCCGCCAATCCAGGGATTTTACCTGATCTGCCAGAACGGCGACTTGTCGCTCGTCCTCAATCGGCACCTCAAATGGGTACCCCTTGCGCTTGGTCGTCAGGTGGCAACACAAGATCAGCCCAAGGCGATTATAGGATGCGGGAGATAGCACGACGGCAAGGCGATGCCCCGCTTGCTCGTGTCCGGCTTGCGGTGAGAATTGAAGCCAGACGATATCGCCGGCTTCGGGAACATAGGCCACCACCTTAAAGTGCCTCTTTTCCAGCGGGCTCACCGATATCGACTTCCTCGTGCATGTTCTCGGGCGTGATAGCAGCGATCAGCTCATCGAGATCATATTCGAGGCTCTTGATCGGCTCGATGATGATGGCGCCATTGTTAGAGCGGATATCAACGGGCTGGTCCAAGCTCAGCCCTGCCTCGGCCAGCATTGCGGCAGGAATTCTGACCGAGGCACTGTTACCCCATTTTTTCACAACAGCGCGCATCGCGACCCTCCTGTAGCAACAATGTCGCTATTTTCGGGCCAAATTTCCCGAGCGCCGCGCTTGGCCCGCGTGCTGTAGGCGAGGGGCGCCGCAAAACTGCGGGAGCTGGTGCAGAGCACCGGAGCGAGGGAACTGACGCGCCGACCGGGGTGAAACTACGAACACCTATGTCATTGATATTTCGCTAGTTTGATGACCGGAAACGATCAGAGGCCGAGCGGTGCGGCAGGGCTCCTCTGCAATCATGATGCGAACACGCCATGGGATACGACGTCACTCGATCTCGTTTTTCATTCAACGCGCCCCCCTCATTCTTCTGCGGGAGAGAGGTCAAACGTCTCGTCGGGAAAGAAGCGCGCGAGGCGGATGTCCGCCGTCCGGGCATGCCCTTCCATGCCTTCCTTGCGCGAGATGCGGGCCGTGACCACGCCAAGGTCGCGCGCCGCCGCACGGGTGGCGCGCTGCCACGTCACCGTCTTCATGAATTTGTGCACCGACAGCCCGCCCGTGTAGCGCGCCGCGCCCGAGGTCGGCAGCACATGGTTGGGGCCCGACGTCTTGTCGCCGAAGGCCACCGTCGTCTCCTCGCCGAGGAACAGCGAGCCATAGGCCTGCAGCCGCCCCAGCCACCAGTCGAGATCGGCCGCCTGCACATGCAGGTGCTCGGGAGCGTAGGTGTCGGCGACGCCGGCCATCTCCTCGGCATCGCCGCACAGGATCACCTCGGCATAGTCGGCCCAGGCGGCGCGGGCGCTGGAGCGGTTCGGCTCCGGCAGCGCCTCGATCAGATCAGGCACGCGCGCCATCACCGCCTCGGCGAGGGCCGCCGAGGTCGTCGCCAGCCATACCGGCGAATTATAGCCGTGCTCGGCCTGGCCGATCAGGTCATTGGCGATGAACTCGGCATCCGCGCTTTCATCGGCGAGGATCATGCTGTCGGTCGGCCCGGCGAACATGTCGATGCCGACGCGGCCATAGAGAATGCGCTTGGCTTCGGCGACATATTGGTTGCCGGGTCCGGCGAGCACGTCCGCCTTGGGCAGACCGAACAGGCCGTTGGCCATCGCCGCCACGCCCTGCACCCCGCCGAGATTGAGGATCACATCCGCCCCGCACAGATCCATGGCGAAGACGATCTCGGGCGGAATACCGAGGCCCGGCCGGGGCGGCGAGCAGGCCACGACATGGCGCACGCCCGCCACCCGCGCCGTGGTGATGGTCATGATCGCGCTGGCGATATGAGAATAGCGCCCGCCGGGGACATAGCAGCCGGCGGCCTCGACCGGGATCTGCTTCTGCCCCGCCATCAGACCGGGGATCACCTCGATGCTGCAATCCAGCACCGTCGCCTTCTGCGCCTCTGCAAAGCGGGCGATGTTGGCGTGGGCGAAGCGGATATCGTCCTTGGTCTTGTCAGGCACGCGGGCGATGGCCGCCTGCCGCGCGGCGTCCGAGAGGACGATCTCGCCCTCCCATTTGTCGAACTCCCGGGAGAAGCGCCGCACGGCGGCCTCGCCTTCCGCGTCGATGGCGGCGAGCATGGCGGCGACGGCGTCGCGCACGTCGCCCTCGTCGGAATGGGCGGTACGGACGGCCTTCTTGAGATAGGTCACGGTCATGGCAGGGCTCACATCTTGCCCTTCCAGGGCACAATTCGGCGCTCGATCAGGCGCATCAGCATGTCGAAGAGGTAGGCGATCGCCGCGATCACCACGATGCCCATGATGACGGTGGAGGTCTGCAGGAACTGGCTGGCGGACAGCACCATGTAGCCGAGCCCTTCGGTTGCGGCGATCATCTCGGCCGCCACCAGCGTGGTCCAGCCGAAGCCGATGCCGATCCGCATCGCGGTGAGGATTTCCGGCAGCGAGGCCGGAAGAATAACGTAGCGCAGCACCTTCCAGCGCGAGGCGCCAAAGGAATAGGCGGCGTGGATCTGCTCGATCGCCGCCGATTTCACCCCCGCCCGCGCGCCCAGCGCCACCGGGGCGAAGACGCTGAGGAAGATGAGCAGTACCTTGGAGAGTTCGCCGATGCCGAACCAGATGATCATCAGCGGCAGATAGGCCAGCGGCGGGATCGGCCGGTAGAACTCGATCGGCGGATCGAGAATGCCGCGCATGGCCGGGCTCATGCCCATGGCGAGCCCGAGCGGAATGCCGATCACGCAGGCGAGCAGGAAGGCGCCGAACACCCGCGCGGCGGAAATCGCGATGTGCTGCCAGAACGGCGTGTTGGTGAAGCCGTCGCGGGCGACATCCAGAAACTTCTGAACCACGGCGCCCGGCGAGGGCAGGAACAGCGGCTTGATCCAGCCCATCTCGGTGACGAGCCACCAGACGAAGAGCAGGACGCCGATCGAGAGCAGCGAGAGCCAGAGCGTGTCGCCATCGCCCGGCACGCCATAGGCCTGCCCGGGCTTGACCGAGCGGCCACGGGCCAGGGCCTTGAGCCGGGACGAGAAGCGCGGGGCGTGCTCGTGATCGACGGGGCTCATGCGGTGGCTTCCTCGTCGGCGAAGATGATGCCCAGCACCTCTTCGCGCAGGGCGATGAATTCGGGGGAGGCCTTGACCTCGCGCGCGGACGCCCCGTCGAGGAAGCGCCGGGAGAACGGCAGGTCGAAGCGATGGGCGATGCGTCCCGGGCGCGGCGACATGACGATGAGCCGCGTGCCCATGAACAGCGCCTCTTCCACATCATGGGTGATGAAGAACACCGCCTTGCCGGTGCTGTTCCACACCCGCAGGATCAGCTGCTGCGCCTTCTCGCGGGTGAGCGCGTCGAGCGCCCCCAGCGGCTCGTCCATCAACAGAAGGCGGGGGTCGCAGGTGAGTGCCCGCGCGATACCCACACGCTGCTGCATACCGCCGGAGAGCTGGTAAACCGGCGAGTTCTGGAAGCCGTCCAGCCCCAGCAGGGCGATGTACTTCTCCGCCGTGGCATGGCGCTCGCGAAGCGGCACGTCCTGCATCTGCAGCCCGAACGCCACATTATCGCGCACATTGAGCCAGGGCATCAGCGCGTGCTTCTGGAACACCACCGAACGGTCGGCGCCCGGTCCGGTGACGGCCTTGCCGTCGAGCCGGATGGTGCCGGAACTGGGCGAGAGAAACCCTGCCAGCAGGTTGAGAAGGGTCGACTTGCCACAGCCCGACGCGCCGAGGGCGACAACGAAATCGTTGCGGTCCATCGTCAGGTCGATCTTGCGCAGCGCCTCGACCGGCGGTCGGCCATTGGCGGCCGGATAGACGACGGACACGTCGTCGACGATGAGCACCATTGCATGTCCTCCAAACCGCCGGGCGGGCCGCTTGTCAGCCCACCCGGCGTCGAGACGCGGAGCCTTATTTGGCGGTGGCGGCCTTGGCGATGGAGGTGTTCACGAACGGGGCGTAGCTCTCCGCCACCTTCTCGATGCGGCCGGCGCTCTTGAGGAACTCGGCGGTGGACTTGAGCGTCGCCGGGGCGCTGCCGAGCCATTTGTCGCTGAGCTGCTCAACCAGTGGCACGAAGGTGTAGCCCTTCATCGAGTCCGGGATTTCCTCGGGCGAGGCGCCGGTCATCTTGGCGATGGTGAGCACCTGCGGGCTGGTCGCGGTCCAGGCGGCCGGGTTGGCGAGATAGGCGGCATTGGCCTCGTCGGCGACCTTGGCGAAGGCGGCCATCTGCTTGAGGTTCTTGGCGGCGAACTCCTTGTCGACCACCCAGCCATCGAAGGTCGGGAACCCCCAGCTGGCGGTGGTGTCGGCGCCGAGAATGCGCTTGCCGGTCTTGATGATCCGGCTCTGGGCGGGTTCCCAGATGAAGGCGGCGTCAATGGCGCCCTGCTCCCAGGCGGCGGCGATCTGGTCTGGCGGCATGCCCATAATCGTGACCTCGCTCACCGGCACCTTCTCATGCTGCAGCGCGCCCATCAGCGAAAAATGCGCGGTGGAGCCGATCGGCACGGCGACGCGCTTGCCCTTCAGGTCGGCAACGCTGGCGATGCCGGTGCCGTCGCGAGCGATCAGGCTCTCGGCCTGGCCGATGACGATGGCGAGCATGAACATCTGGATGTCGACGCCCTGGCTCATGGCGATGGTCATCGGCGAGGAGCCGAGCTCCGACACCTTGACGTCGCCCGAGGCCATAGCGGCGATGATCTCGGCGCCGGAGGCGAATTTGCGCCATTCGATCTCCCAGCCTGTGGCCTTCTCGAACAGGCCCTCGGCGCGCGCCACCTGCATCGGCGTGGGGTTGCCGAAATGGCCGATGACGATCTTCTCCGCATAGGCGGAGCCGGCGGAAAGGACGAGGGCGACAGCACCCGCCATCAGACCTCGCATGGTCTTGCTCATGTCACTTAACTCCTCTGTCAGGTCGGTCGTGGTTGCGGGCCTTCTGTGGGCCCGTGAAGTCAGGCTTCCCGCGCGAGCGAGAAATCCAGGATGGCGCCCACCAGCACGTCCAGCGTGTCGAAGGCTTTCGCGCCCTCTTCGGCACTGTCGGCGAGGAGCGAGAACTCGGTGCAGGCGATCATCTGCGTGGCGACGCCCGCCTCCAGCAACTGCATCGAGGCCCGCCGGAAGATGTCGCGGGCGACAGCGTCGACACCCGACGCCTTGATGCGGCGGATGGCGTCGAGCAGCGCCTCCTCGTCCTCGGGGTAAACGGCCGTCAGCCCCGCCTGCCCGAGCTTGCCGTCGAACAGGCCGATGCGGCGAAGGGCGGGAGAGGCCAGCACGCCGATGCGTCCGTCGGGACCGGCAAGGCGCCGGGCGTGGGCGACCGACAGTGCCGTCATGTCGAGAAAGGGAATGGCCACCGCCGCCGTGATCGCCGGGGCGAAATGGTGCGCGGTGTTGCACGGCATGGCCAGCGCCTCGACGCCCGCCGCCTCCAGCCGCCGCGCCATGGCCACCAGCACCGGCGCGGGGTCCTCGCCGGTGCCCTCGATCAGCCGGGCGATACGCGAGGGCACTTGCGGGTTCTGGTCGACGATCAGCGGGACATGGTCGCGGTCATCCGCTGCCGGTACGGCGGCGATGACCCGGCTCATAAGCAGGACCGTCGCCTGCGGCCCCATGCCGCCCAGTATTCCGACCCGCCGCGGCATCAGCGAACGTCCTCCGCCAGGGTCTCATCCAGCGCACCGAGAATATGCGTGGCGATGAGGTCGCAATCGTCGAGCGTGAAGGTGAGCGGGATACGCATGTCGAACAGCGTGGCCAGCACGCGCTCGGTCTGCGGCAGGTCGTGCCGGGCGATGTAGCGCCAGCTCTGATGGGCGGAGGTGAAACCGACCGGCTCGGCCGCACCGAACCATTTCAGCTCCACGCCGCGCTCCGCCGCCGCCGCGAGAAGGGCCGTACAGCCCCCGGCGGACAGCGCCGGCGCGCGGAACTGAATCGAGGAACCGACATAGCTTTCCTGCGGCGGGCGGGCCGGCATCCGCACCGCCGGATGCGCGCCAAGCCGCGACGCGAGATGGTCATGGCGTGCGTTCCAGCCGGTGAGGCTGTCTTCGATGCGCGCGAGCTGCGGGCGCAGCAGGGCCGCGCGCAGATTGTCCATGCGCGCCGACATGTTGGGCGTGTCGAGCCGCACCTCGGCAAAGACCTCGGCGGAGGGCGCCGCGCCGTGACGCTCGTAGAGCATGTAGGAGCCGGAAAGCAGCACCGCCCGCGCCATCAGATCGGCATCGTCGGAGGTGAGCAGCCCGCCCTCGCCGGAGTTCAGGTGCTTGTAGGTCTGGGTGCTGAAGCAGGCCGCGAGGCCGAAGGCGCCCGACCTCCGCCCGTTCCAGCGCGCACCCATCGTATGGGCGCAATCCTCGATAACGCGCAGGCCACAATCGCGCGCCAGCGCGGCGAGCCGCTCCATGTCGCAGATATGCCCGCGCATATGCGACAGCAACAAAACGCCCGCGCCCGACTGGCGCGCCTTGGCGGCGAGATCGTCGAGGTCGATCACCAGATCGTCGGTGGTCTCCACCAGCACCGGCACCGCTCCGACCGACGCGATCGCCCCGGGCACGGGCGCCAAGGTGAAAGCATTGGTCAGCACGCGATCGCCCGGTTTGACGCCGGCCGCGCGCAGCGCGATCTGCATCGCCTGCCCGCCGGAAGCCAGGGCGAGGCAATAACGCGCGCCCTGCCACCGGGCGAACGCCTCCTCCAGCCGGGCCGCCTCCGACACCTCGCCGGGGGCGACGTTGTAGCGGTGCAGCCGGCCCGAGCGCATCACCGCCTCGGCGGCGGCGATGGCGTCCTCGGGGAGTGGCAGCTGCTGGGTGAAACTGCCGGTGAAGCGGGGCGGTCGCATGGCTCAGGCCGTCGCGCGGGCGGGCTGGTCGTCGGCGAAATAGGCGTCGTAACCGAACAGCGCCGCCGATCCGCCGGTGTGGAGGAAGACGATGCGCCCACCCTTCTTGAAGATGCCCTTGCGGACATAGTCGATGAGGCCGGCCGCGCCCTTGCCGGAATAGACCGGATCGAGAAGGATTCCCTCCAGTTCCGCGAACAGGCGGATGGCCTCCAGCGTGTCGGCGCCGGGAATGCCGTAGCCGCGACCGACATAATTGCTGTCGGCCACAACATCCTCGCGCCGCACCACGCCGGGGCAGCCCAGTTTCGCGGCGGTGCGCTCGGCGAGGGCGAAGACGCTCTCCTCCTGCTTCTGTTTGGGCGCACGCACCCCGATGCCGAGCAGCGGCACCTGGGCGTTGAGGGCCTTGAGGCCGACGATCAGGCCGGCCTGCGTGCCGGCGCTGCCCGTCGCGGTGACGATATGGTCGATGGCGAGGCCGATATCATTGGCCTGATTGATCAGTTCCAGCGCGCAATTGGCATAGCCGAGCGCGCCGGTCGGGTTGGAGCCGCCGCCGGGGATCGTATAGACCTTGCGCCCCTCACCCCGCAGGCGCTCAGCGACCGTCTCCATCTCGGCGTTCATGTCCACGCCGCCGGCGCGGGTCTCGGTCGTCGCGCCGTGCAGATGGTCGAGCAGCACATTGCCGTTGGTCTTGTAGTTGCGATCGTTCGAGCCCGTCCGGTCCTCCAGCAGCAGGTGGCAGGCGAGGCCGAGCTTGGCGGCGAAGGCGGCGGTCTGCCGCGCATGGTTGGACTGGGTGGCGCCCTGCGTCATCACCGTGTCGGCGCCCTGCGCCACGGCCTCGGCCATCAGGAATTCCAGCTTGCGGGTCTTGTTGCCGCCGGTGGAAAGCCCGGTGCAGTCGTCGCGCTTGATCCAGATCTCGGGCCCTCCCAGTTCGCGGCTCAGTCGATCGAGCCGCTCCAGCGGAGTCGGCAGATGGGCGAGGTGGATGCGGGGGAAGCGGGCGAAATGCATGAAAAGACCCTCAACTTGCGTAATTCGATGCTTACAGATCCTGTTCGCCACTTCAAATGCGAAATTATTCACTTAAGATGCAAATTCTGCATATTAGGAGGGGTCGATGCGACTGGAGTGGCTGGAGGATATTCTCGCGGTTGCAGAGACAGGCTCCTTCAGCGAGGCGGCCGAACGGCGCCGCCTGACGCAGTCGGCCTTTTCGCGCCGGGTGCAGCATATCGAGGACCATGTCGGCGTGGCGCTGTTCGATCGCTCGCGCAAGCCGGTTCAGCTGCGCCCGACCACCGCCGAACAGCGCGACCAGATCGCCCGGCTCGCCCGCACCCTGCGCCAGCTCACCGATGATCTGCGCCGGGGCGACCGCACCGCCGGCAACCGCCTGGTTCTCGCCAGCCAGCACGCCCTGACCGCCTCATGGGCGCCGCGCTTCATCAACACCATCCAGTCGGAGAATGCCGATATCTTCCTGAAGCTGAAATCGGCCAACCTCGATGAGTGCTTCGCCTTCCTGCTGTCGCGGCAGGCCGATATCGCCGTGGTGTACCGGCGCATCGGCGAGGAGCACCCGATCGCCGCCAACTACATCGAGACGACCATCATCGGCCGCGACCGGCTGATCCCGGTTTTTGCCCGCGCCCATGGCACCCGCCTCAACCGGCAGTTCGCCCATGGCGAAGTGCCGTTCATCGCCTACCCGTCCGAGGTCTTCCTCGGCGAGGTCATGGACCGGATCGTGCTGCCGGCCATCCAGGGGGCAAGCCACATGGTGCCCAAGGTGGAAACCGAGCTGACGCTCGCGGCGCTGGAACTAGCGGCGAACGGCATCGGCGTGGCCTGGGTGCCGGCGACGCTGGCCCGCGCGCGGATCGAGGCCGGCGATCTCGCCGATCTCTCGGCGAGCCTTCCCTATTGCGATCTCGACGTCACGGCCGTGCGACTGGCCAATCAGGCCACGCCCGTCGAGGCCACGGTCTGGGACCAGCTGTCCCGCATGGATGCGCCTGGTCCCGCAGGCGCGTCCGGGGCCGACATCGAGACGACATGAACGCACTTGGCAGTGGGTGGAACAGCCGGAACTGTATCGTCCAATGTCAACTCGGGCGTTCAATAGGCTGCGGTCGGCTAAACCGGCTACCAAGTCGGTGAAAAGTCTCAGGTCAGCGCCCGGAAGCTCAAATGGACCCGGCAGAATGCAGGTAACGGACGATCACCATGTCGCGTTGCATCCGGTGGGGTGCATTTGCACGGTGGGGAAGCATCCATACCCCAACAATTCACGACCACCTCGTACCCTAGCGCAGGCGAGCGTGAAAACGGCGATGGCGCGACCACTGGGGAATCAAACCGCAGTTTTCGCCGCAGACTGAGATCTGGCATTTGGCGCCGGGCGGGCTTGACGACTGGCAGTCCGAATATCGCCAGACGCTTAAGCAGGGGATCACATTGTACGGAAACGGCGAGAAAAACATGGTAGCCGAGATCCAGATTGGAGCGCCGACGACATGGAGCGCCGACGTCGCTGCGCAACAAGCGAGCCGAGCGTCCAGTGAAGGCGAAGCTACGGGGAGGATCGGGCGCCTGCCACCCTGCCGAACGATGTCGGGGCTGTGGGCCTCTTCGGTCGATCAGTAGATGATACCCTCGCGTCCATAGATCGACCGCGCCACTCCGATGAAATTGGTGAGCGCGTGGCTGCGATAGGCACGGTTCCAGACCAGGAGCGTCTCGATCCGTGCGGACGCGTCGGCGATCGGCTTGGTGACCACCGTTCGCGGCTGGAAGCGAACGATGCCGTGTGAGTAGACGGACACGCCGATCCCGCTGCCGACAAGACCGAGTATCCCCATCGCGTCGGAGATCTCGTACCTAGCCTCGATGCTGATGCCGGCGCGCGCGAAAATGTCGACGACGAACGGACGAAAGAAGTCCCATTCCGACATGCTGCCGAGCACCAGGGGAAAACGCGCCAGTTCCTCAAGCGTCACGCTCTCCCGCGTCGACAGGCGGTGCTCCATCGGCAGAACCGCGACCAGCGGCTCCAGCGAGATGGGCTGCGTCTCGAACTGCGGGTGCGTGAACGGGCCCAGCATGAAGCCTACATCGATGTCATTGCGCGCAAGGTCGATCTTCTGACCCTGGGTGCGGATGTATTTCAGCGTCAGGTCAACTTCGGGATAGAGCCGGGTGAATTTGTGCACCACCCGCGGCATCGCCTCGATGGCGGCAAACGACATGTAGCCGACCCGCAATTGCCCCTTCTTTCCCTCGGCGGCAATGCGCGCCGAATGAACGGCTGACTGAATGGTGCTGCCCAGCAGGCGAGTCCGCTCGTGGAAGATCTCCCCCGCCGCCGTCAGCGACACCTCCCGCGTGGTGCGACGTATCAATTGATAACCGAGCAGTTCCTCCATCTGACGGATGCGCCGCGACAGCGCACTCTGGTCGATCGCCAGCCGCTCGGCGGCGCGCCGGAAACTCAGCTCCATCGCCACGACGTTGAACGCTTCAATGTCGCGGGAATTGGGCAGCGCAGACATTGGCGGTCTCATGGTCCGGCGGCGCCAAGGTCAGGCGGAAAGGCGGGCGCGGCATTGATGTCATTTCGTCCATAATAATGGGGAAGACGGCAATGGCGTCAAGATAGGCTTGCCCTCAATCTAGGCATCAACACGGTGCTTAGCTGCTCTAAAGGCGTCCGAAGGATTGCCCAGGGCTAGGCTGCATCCGCCCGTTGGACGTCTTGCAGAGGACCTTGACCATGACCGAAATCGACAACGCAGCCCTCGATCGCATGTTGCAGCAAGCCTTTGAGACTGCGTCTCAGCTCTACAAGGAACGCGGTTTCCAGCGCCGCGTCGGCTTCGGCTCCCGTCCCGCTCTTATCAGCGTCGATCTGGCCAATGCCTGGACGCGACCGGGTAATCCCTTCACCTGCGATCAGGAGAAGATGAACGGCGAGATCATTCCCGGCATGCAGAAGCTGCTCGCGGCCTGCCGCGCCAATGGCATTCCGGTCGTGCACGTCACCACGGCCTATGAGATCCCCGACCGCACATCGGCCTTCACCGACATGGGTCTGTGGCATTGTAAGATCCCGATCGAAGTCGTCGATATCGCCAACAAGGACCTGTGGGCGATCGACAGCCGCATCGCCCCGGTTCACGGCGAATACACGCTGCTGAAGAAGCGGGCCTCGGCTTTCCACGGCACCGAACTCGCGGGAATTCTGCGCGCCAACGACATTGATACCATCATGGTGACGGGCGTCACCGCCTGTGCCTGCGTGCGGCAGACGATCTGCGATGGTCTCGCGGATGGTTTCCGCACCATCGCGGTCAAGGAATGCATCGGTGACCGCGTGCCGGGCGCAGTGGCGTGGAACCTCTTCGATATCGACGCCAAATTCGCGGATGTCGAGACCGTCGACACCTGCATGACCTACCTCAACGGCCTCCAGCGCGCCGCGGCCTGATCCGCCGGCGCGGCCGCCAGAAGCGGCCGCGCTCCCGGACGGAAAAGCGAACCAACAGGCGAGGAATTGAGATGGCGCGAATTGGCGTGGACGTCGGCGGCACGAACACCGACCTCGTCCTGGAATGCGACAAGGGAATCTTCTTCCACAAGGTGCCGAGCACGACGAAGGATCAGTCCATCGCCGTGGTGGAGGGCGTCCTGCAGATCTGCGACATCGCCGGCGTCGCCAAGGAGAGCGTGGACGTCATCGCCCATGGCACGACGGTCGCGACCAATATCACGATCGAGCACAATGGCGCTGAGGTCGGGATGCTGACCACGCGCGGCTTTCGCGACATCTTGCATATTGGCCGCCACAAGCGCCCGCACAATTTCTCGCTTCACTTCGATGTGCCATGGCAAAGCCATCCGCTGGTCAAGCGGCGCAACCGAATTGCGATTACCGAGCGCATCCTGCCGCCGACCGGGGAGGTGGCGGTCGAGCTGGCGGAAGCCGAGGTCCGCGAGGCCTGCGCCCTCTTCCGCCGGCGTGGGCTTCGTTCGATCTGCATCGGCTTCATGTTCTCCTTCCTGAACAGCCGGCACGAGAGGCGGGCCCGCGAGATCGTGCTTGAGGAGATTCCCGACGCCTATGTGTCGATCTCCTCGGAAGTGGCAAATGTGATCCGCGAATATGAGCGCTTCTCCACCGTGGCCATGAATGCCTTCGTCGGCCCGAAATCGGCGCTCTACCTGCGAAATCTCGAACGTAAGGTCAGCGAGGCCGGCATTGCCGCTAAGCTGCGCGTCATCCAGTCGAATGGCGGCATCACCACTATCGACGGTTGCGTGAAAAAGCCGGTTGGTATCCTGATGAGCGGTCCGGCGGGCGGCGTTCTGGGGGCACTGGCCGAAGCCCGCCTCGCCGGCATCGACAACATCCTCACCATCGATATCGGCGGCACGTCGGCCGACATTTCCATGGTCACGGGGGGACGCTTCCGTATCAAGAATGCCCACGACACGGTGGTGTCCGGCCATGCCGTGATGTCGCCGATGATCGACCTCGAAACCATCGGGGCAGGGGGCGGCTCGATCGCCTTCATCGATACCGCCGGAGGCTTCAATGTCGGCCCGCGCTCCGCCGGCTCGGAACCGGGCCCGGCCTGCTACGGGCGTGGCGGCACGGAGCCTACCGTGACGGACGCGCAGGTCGTTCTGGGGCGCATGGATGCCGACAAGTTCCTCGGCGGCGACCTGCCGCTCGACCCCGCGCTCTCAGAAAAGGCAATCCGCGAGAAGATCGCCGAGCCGCTGGGCCTTTCGGTGGTGGAGGCGGCGCTGGGCATCATTCGCGTCGTCAACAACAACATGGCCCTCACCATCCGCGCCAATTCCGTTGCGCGCGGCTATGACCCCCGTGATTTCTCGCTGATGCCCTTCGGCGGGGCCGGTCCCTTCCACGGCGTCGCGCTGGCCGAACTCGTCGCTGCCCGTGACGTAATCGTGCCGGTCTCCCCCGGCATCACCGCCGCCATGGGGCTACTCGGCACCGATCTGCAATATGAACATACGCGCTCCGTGATCACCCCGCTCTTTACCGCCGACCAGCCGGCCCTCGACCGCGTCAACGCGGTGATCGACGAACTGCGCGCGGCGGGTCGCCACGAACTCGACAATGACGGCGTGGCCCCCGAGAGCCGGGTCTTCGAGGTGGTGGCCGAGGTGCGCTATCACGGCCAGGGCTTCGAACTGCGCGTGCCGGTGGCCGCGGGCCGGCTGACGCTCGCGAACAAGTCTGCGGTCATCGCCGCCTTCCACGCCATGCATGTGGCCGATTATGGCTATGCCTTCGACGACAGCCTGGTCGAACTCTACAACATCCGCGTCATCGCTACGGCGCGCGTGCCGCATCTCGCGCTGCCGCTTGTCGCGCTCGGACAGCTCGACGATCTCAACTGGGCTCGGCTCTACGAGCGGCCGACGGTCTTCGACGACGGTTCCACGCACATGACCCCGCGCTATGACCGCCGCAAGCTCGGCATCGGCACGCGGGTGAGCGGGCCGGCCATCCTCGTCCAGCACGATTCCACCACGCTGCTGCCGCCCGGCTACACGGCCGAGACGCTGGCGCATGGCAGCCTCAAGATCACCCGAGCCTGAGAGGGATCACCATGACAGCCGCTCAGAAAATCGATCCGATCACCTTGCAGGTCGTCCGGGGAGCCATCGAGACCATCGCGGAAGAGATGGCGCATGTGCTTTTCCGCATGTCCTTCTCGTCCATCATCCGCGAGTCCGAGGATCTCGGAGCGGGTCTGTTCGACACGGATTTCAACACGCTTTGCGAATCCGAATCGACGCCGATGCATATCGGGTCGATTCCCGGCTATCTGCGGGGCATTGCCGAAACGCTCGATGATGGAGAGTGGTTCGAGGATGACGTGGTGGTGCATAACCACCCCTATTTCGGCGCCTCGCATTCGCCCGATCTGGCGATCGTCATTCCCATTTTCCACGGGGGCAAGCTGGTCGGATTCTCGGCGAACACCGCCCATCACATCGACATCGGCGCCGCGACGCCGGGGCTGATCATCGATGTACCCGATGTCTATGCCGAAGGCATGCTGTTCGCCGGCACCAAGCTCTATCGCAAGGGGAAGCGCAACGAGACGATCTGGAGCTTCATCCGCCGCAATTCCCGCGCGTCGCGGCAATTGGTGGACGACATCGAGGCGCAGATCGCGTCCGCCCGCCTCGGGGCGCGGCGGTTCAAGGAACTGCTCGACCGCTACAGCGAAGTTCTCGTCTTCTCGGCCTGCAACCAGCTCATGGATTATTCGGAGACCATGCTCCGCCAGCGCATCGCCGCCATTCCGGACGGCGAGTACCGCGCGGAAGGCTGGCTAGACGATGATGGTCGCAATCGCGGCCAGCATCTGCCGGTCAAGGTGTGCGTGCGGGTGATCGGTGATCGTGTCGAGGTCGATCTGACGGGATCGGCGCCGCAGACGCCGACAGCCTACAACGTGCCTTTCGAGGGCTCGACCAAGGTCGCCGCCTTCGCCGCCTTCCGCAAATTGCTGCTCGATACCGCCACGTCGGAGACGCGGGTTCCCTCGAACCAGGGGTCGTTCCGCCCCATAAGCGTGATCGCGCCGAAGGGCTCGATCTTCAATCCCGAGGCGCCGGCCTCCGCCGAGGCGCGCTTCACCCAGTGCAACTTCATGATCGACCTGATCATCAAGGCGATGGCGCCGGTTCTGCCTACCGAAATCATCGCCGGCTCCTCGGCCTCGATCTCGTTCGCTTCCTACGCCGGAGTCCAGCCAAACGGCGAGTACTGGGTGTTCCTGGAAGTCAATGAAGGCGCCTATGGCGGCCGGCCCCGCTCCGACGGACCGGACGCGATCGACAATCTCATGGCCAATACCCGCAACAACCCCATCGAGGATCTGGCCATGCACATCCCGATGATCTGCGACCGCTACGAACTGCGCGACGATGTGGTGCCGGGCGCCGGCCGGTTCCGCGGTGGCATGGGGGTCGTCAAGGCCCAGCGCATCCTTACCGACGGCATCATCACGCATGAGAGCGAGCGCCACAGCAATGTGCCGTGGGGCATCTTTGGCGGCCACGAGGGCGCGCCCGGCAAATGCGAGATCTACAACATCGAAACCGCCGAGCCGCTGCGCCAAATGCACTCCAAATTCCACGGCCTGGCCGTGCGGCGAAACGACGTGATGGCCTATTACAGCCCGTGCGGCGGCGGCTTCGGCAACCCCCTGGAACGGGACCCGCAAAAGGTTCTCGAAGACGTGCTCGACGGCTTTTGCTCGCCCGAGAATGCGCGGGATGTCTATGGCGTGGTTCTCGATCTTGAAGCTGAAACCCTGGACCTCGCCCAGACCGAAGCTCTGAGGCTGCAACTGGAAGGCCAGTTGCAACGCCAGTCCCTGTAGGGCGCACCGTTTGCGCTCAAGCGTCCGTTGCCTCTTCCGCTCCGGGCCCGCGCATCGCCGTCATCCAGACCCGCAGTTCCCGTGAACACTTTTCCATTCGAGGTTCTTCCATGAGCACACCCGAATTCTTCATGCGCCGCGCCATCGAGATCAGTCGCGACCGGATGCGGACCGACGGCTGCGGGCCGTTCGGCTGCGTCATCGTCAAGGATGGCGTCATCGTCGGCGAGGGCGTGAACAACGTGGTCAACAACCACGACGCGACCTCCCATGGCGAGATGGAAGCGATCCGGGATGCCGGCCGCAACCTGAAAACATGGGATCTCAGCGGCTGCGAGCTCTACACCTCCTGCGAGCCCTGCGAGATGTGCGCGTCGGCGATGTTCTGGGCCAAGATTGCGAAGATGTACTACGCCAACACGCTGGCTGATTGCCAGGAAGTCGGCCTCGACGTCGCGCCGCTGCGCAAGATGATCCGCTCGGATGTCGAGGACCGTGCGCTGCTGGCCGAGCGATTGCTGGGCCCAGAGGCCCGTGAGGTGCTCGACGAATGGGCCGCCTCGCCAGACTTCGATCCCTTTCAGTGACGTGCCGATGCCGGCACCGCAACGCCGGCCAATGACTCGATAATCAACCTTCCCGATGGAGCCATCGTTCATGAACGAGTTTGACGGTCCGATCACCGATTTCCGGGGGCTGCTGCACCCGATGAACCGCCGCCGCCTGCTGCAGGGCGCCAGCGCGCTGGCCGGCGCCGCCGCGCTCGGCGTTACCGCCACGGCCCCGGAGCCAGCCTATGCGCAGGACAAGGTGCTGAACCTGCTGTCCTGGCCCGGCCACGCCGACCCGGCGGTAGTGAAGCCGTTCGAGGACAAGTACGGCGTCAAGGTCGTCGCCAAGGAATATGTCGGCGGCGAGCCGATGCTGGCGCTGATGAACCAGTCGCCGCCCGGCTCGTTCGACGTTGTGCTGGCGGATGCCGAATATATCCACATGCTGAAGGAAGGCGGCTTCATCGACAAGATGAACCCGGCCGACTACCCGCTGGCCGATTACTGGCCGGAATTTCAGAAGTTCGAGCCGCACTGGGTCGGCGACGCGCTGTATTCTGTGCTGATCCGCTTCGGCTATCTCGGCATCGCCTACCGCACCGACATGCTGACCGAGACCGACGTGAAGTCGTACAAGGCGTTGTGGGACCCCAAGATCAAGGGCAAGCTCGGCTTCTTCGACTGGTACCTGCCGACGATGGGCTGCCTGAGCCTGTATAACGGCAACAAGCCGCCGTTCGACATCTCCGACGCCGCGTTCGGCAAGCTGAAGGAGACGCTGTTCTCCCTCAAGCCGCAGACCGCCGGCTTCTACTCCATGGCCGATCAGTTCTCGATGCTGACCAACGGCTCCGCCGCGGCCATTCCCGGCGTCGGCGACTGGGTCGTGTTACTGCTGCAGCAGAACGGCGTGCCCGTTTCGGCCACCGTACCGGACGAGGGTGGTATCCAGTGGACCGAGTCGATGTCGATCGTCTCCTCCTCCACCAAGAAGGACCTCGCCAAGGCGTTCATCCAGTACATGTCCTCGCCGGAAGGCCAGATGCGCTCCTCGATCATGCCGGCCTACTGGGCCTCCATCCCCAACAAGAAGGGCTGGGAGCTGTTGAACAAGGACCACCAGGCCGAGGCCAAGGCACTGCGCCACACCTTCGACGCCCGCAACGTCATGGACGAGTACAAGGATGGCAAGATCTTCATCCGCAAGACCCCGGTGAAGCAGACCATCGAGCAGTGGAACGACGTCTGGTCCGAATTCAAGTCGATGTAGTCCGACCGCTCATCACGACAGGCGGCCGCGTGCCGCCTGCCGCTTCCCCGAACAGCACCTGCGAAGGCCGCATGAGCGAACCTCTGCCATTGCCGGACACAGCCTCCGAACCCGCACGGGCGGCCTCATCGCGGTGGGCCAACAGAGCGCGCTATGCCGTGTTCTGGGGAGCGCCGCCGGCGCTCTGGCAGGCCGCCTTTTTCCTGGTGCCGCTGTGCTTCCTCATCGCGATGACCTTCTGGTCGGTGAGGAATTTCCGTCTGGCGCCAGACAGCACGCTGGCGAACTGGAACTTCATCCTCACGGCCGGCTTCTTCCGTAACGCCTATGTCTACACGTTCTGGCTCTCCGCCCTGACGGCGCTGATCGCTAGCCTCGCCGCCTTTCCGGCCGCTTACACGCTGGCCTACAAGGTCAGCCCGGTGACGCGCCGCTTGATGATCTTCATGCTGGTGGTGCCGTTCTTCACCAGCTATCCGGTGCGGATCTATTCCACCCAGATTTTCTTCAGCCCGCAAGGCATCATCAACACCGTGCTGGCGCCACTCGGGCTCGGGTCACTGCAGGTGCTGAACACGCCGACCGGCACGGTGGTGGGTTATCTCGTGCTGACCCTCCCGCTCGTGGTGCTGCTTCAGACCTTCGCGCTGTCCAACGTGTCGCGCATCCTGATCGAGGCGGCGCATAATCTCGGCTGCGGACGGTTCCGCACCATCTGGCAGGTGATCATTCCCTCGGCGCGCATCGGGCTGATCGTGGCCGGCACCTTCGCCTTCGTGCTGGCGTTCGGCGACTATGTGGCGCCGACCTATCTCGGCGGCTCCAGGCCGCCGACGCTGAGCATCCTAATCGCCGATCAGGTGAAGTCCGGTAATAACTGGCCGCGCGCCTCGGTGGTGGCGGCGACGATGATCCTCACGCTGATGGTGGTGATGCTGGTGATGATCGCCCTCGCCTATGGCCGGCGCAAGGGGAGGGCGTGAGCATGGCCGTTCTGCGCCGCACGCTTCTGATCGCCTACACGGTGCTGCTGTTCGCCTTCATCTTCGCGCCGATCGTCTCGACCATCGTGTTCTCGTTCAACGCGGACCGTTTCCCCAGCCTGCCGTGGGGCGGGTTCAGCCTGCACTGGTACGCGGCGATCTACAACGACGCCTCGATCCAGCGCGGGCTGGTGAACAGCTTGATCGTGGCCGGCGTCACCTGTGCGATCGCGACGTTTCTCGGCTTCTCCGCCGCCTATATCGACTACCGCTACCGCTTCTTCGGCAAGTCGGTCTATCTCGCGCTTGCCGCGCTGCCGCCGACCGTGCCGGTCGTCATCCTCGGCGTCGCGCTGCTGACCTTCGAGGGGCGGATAGGGCTGTCCGGCACCCTTATCGGCATCATTGTCGGCCATGTCGTGCTGAGCACGCCCTTCGCCATGGCGCTGGTACGGATGCGCCTCGCCGATCTCGACCCGGATATCGAACGCGCGGCCTGGAATCTCGGCGCGACGCCATGGGCCACCATGTTCGGCGTGATCGTGCCGTTCTGCCTGCCGGCGATCTTCGCCGCGATCTTTCTCACCGCCGCCGTGTCGTTCGATGAGTTCATGATCGCTTGGTTCGTCTCCGGCGTGAACGAGACGCTGCCGGTGCGCGTGCTGGCGATGCTTCAGGGACAGGTCAGCCCGCGCATCAACGCCATCGGCGCCATCGTCTTCGCCGTCAGCATCACGCTCATCGTGCTCGCCCAAGTGCTGCTCGGGAGCATCGCGGGCCGTGCCGCCCGAAGGAAAGGATGACGCGCATGGCCATTCCCATGATCGAACTCGACCGCGTCGCCAAGCATTATGGCGACCAGGCCGCCGTGGCCGACGTGTCCTTCGTCATCGAGAAGGGCGAGTTCATCGCGCTGATGGGCCCGTCCGGCTGCGGCAAGACCACCACGTTGCGCATGATCGCGGGCCTCGACCAGCCGACCTCCGGCGAAATCCGGCTCTGGGGCCGCCGCCTCAATGAGGATGCGCCCTGGGAGCGCGACGCGCCGCTGGTGTGGCAGAGCTATGCGCTGTTCCCGTTCATGTCCGTGCGAAAGAACGTGGAATTCGGCCTCAAGCAGCGCCGGCTGCCGGCGCCTGAACGCCGCAAGAAGGCTGACGAATGGATGGAGCGGCTCGGCATTGCGGGCTTTGCCGAGCGCGGCGTCGACCAGCTCTCCGGCGGCCAGCGCCAGCGCGTCGCGCTCGCCCGTGCCCTCGCGCTGGAGCCGGAAATGCTGCTGCTCGACGAGCCGCTGAGCGCGCTCGATCCGCATCTGCGGGTGCGGATGCAATCCGAGCTGGTGCGGCTGCATCGCGAGCTCGGCATCACCTTCATCTGCGTGACGCACAGCCATTCCGAAGCCTTCGCCATGGCCGACCGGGTGGTCATCATGAATGAGGGGCGGGTGCAGCAGGTCGGTGCGCCCCGAGATATCTACCGCCGCGCCGCCAACCATTTCGTCGCCGAGTTCGTCGGCGGGAATAATCTGTTCGCCGGCACGGCGTCTTCCGTCGGCACGAGGCTGCGCGTCGACGGTCCGTTCGGCACCGCGCTCGCCCCGCGCCCGGCCGAGTTCACCCTTCAGGACGGCGACGCGGTGACGCTGGTCGTCGCGGCCGACCGTATCGAACTCGCGCCGGCGCCGATGGGAGCGGACAACGAAGTTGAAGGACGGGTGGTGACGCTCGACTTCGTCGGCTCCAGTGTCACGGTGTTCCTGGAGACCGCCGGCGGCGCGGAACTGCGTATCCAGCAGTCGCTCAGCCAGATCGAGAACGCCCCCCTCAGCCCCGGCCAGACCATCACCGCCCGATGGTCGCAGGATGTGGGCTTCTTCCTGCCGTCGTGACGACGTTGTCCTTTCGGTACCAGCGCGATGTCGCTGGCCTACCCCTGAGCGGAGCCCTACATGACCGGCCTCTCGACCCGTATCGCGGACATGACCTGGTATGAATTCGCCGATCGGGTCAAAGACAACCCCATTGTTTTCGTGCCGACGGGCTCGGTGGAGCAGCACGGGCCCCATCTGCCGCTCCTGACCGACGTGATCCTTCCGTCCGCGCTGGCGGAAGCTGTGGCGGCCGAGGTCGGCGGCATGGTCGCCCCGCCGGTGGCCTATGGCTATAAGTCGCAGCCGAAATCCGGCGGCGGGAACCATTTCCCCGGCACGCTGAGCCTTGACGCCAACGTGTTCATCGCTCTGGTCCGCAACATCATCAATGAACTGGTCCGCCACGGCGCGCGCAACATCGTGCTGTTCGACGGGCACATGGAGAATGCCTGGTTCCTCGTCGAGGCCGCCGATCTCGCCCTGCGCGATCAGGCCATGCTGGGGCGCACGGAAGTGAAGATCATCAAGCTCGGCTACTGGGACTTCATCACCAAGGCGACCGAGGCCCTACTCTTTCCCAACGGCTTCCCGAGCTGGGAACTGGAGCATGCGGCGGTAATGGAGACCTCGCTCATGCTCCACATCCGCCCCGATCTGGTGCGGCAGGACCGCATTCCCGATGATCCGGCGGCGGACTTCCCGCCCTATGACGTCTATCCGTTCGACACCCGCCCCATCCCGCCCACCGGCGTTCTGTCGTCGGCCAAGTCCGCCTCGGCCGACAAGGGCAGGGCCGTGTTGGCGCAGGTGGTGCCGGACATCGCGGCGGCGCTATCGAGGGAGTTCCCGTCAGGCCGTGGACATTCGTGAAACGTCCATTGGTTTTTTTGCGGCTTTACACGCCCGCCGTTCGCTCATCCCATGGCTTCCATGAGGTGGGGGACAGCCCAGCGCTCGGCAGCGGACGTTACGACTTCTTTCCCAGGAGATTCTTCAGCGCGACGTTGTCCAGCGCGGCGTCGGCGAGCATGCGCTTCAGCTTAGCGTTCTCGTTCTGGAGCGCCCGAAGCCGTTTTGGCCTTCGATACGTCCATCCCGCCGAAACGGGCCTTCCACCTGTAGATGCTGGCATCGCTGCCCCCGTGCTTACGGCACAGGTCAGAGACCGGCACCCACGCCTCGTGCTCCTTAAGGACGCCGATGATCTGCTCTTCCGGGATGAGGCTGCGCCTCATGTTCTGCTCCCCTCACGGGGCCAGAACGAACTTCAAGCTGGATTATCTAAGAGGGGCAACGTCAGTAAAACCGCCTGGCACCAACCCTGAGACCCGCAAATGCTGACCCATGGCATTGATTCTCCACGTGAACCAATGCCGCCCAGACGCTCAACTACATCAAAAGTGAGTCAGAGCCCTTATTCCACGCCGATTCACACCCCTGGCCGCTGCCAAGGCCACTCAGCCGAGTGGCCCGCGGACGGCGCCAGAAAGGCTTACATTACGGAATGAATGCCAATTTTGTCTGGCATAACGAAAGCCGGCCACTCGAGGGCTGTGGACCACCGTTCCGCTGTTGACGGTAAGCACCGGCAGCACTGGCAATTCACGCATGACGACGTCATTCGCGCACCGGTAAAGCCGCGTCCGTTCGGCATCTTCGCGCTCATGACGGGCAGCCTCTAGCAGTGAATCAAGCTCGTATATACGGCAGTATCCTGCATTGACCCCATGAGGGGAGACGTTCCGCGAATGTAGAACCTGATCAAGCCAGACGTCGCAGGACATACCCCAACTCATCTCGGATACCCCTACCCCGGCGGGCATACCGTTTTGCCAGTGCTTGCAGTACTCAACCCAGTCCTCATGCGGACACAGCTCTAGATTTATGCCGACCTTGGCGAGGTCTGAGGCCAATCGACCAATGATTGCAGTGGGCTGGAGCTGGGCCGAGCCCGCCGTCGCAAACATGACTCGCAGGACCCAATCCGGGGGTGGAGCCGCCTGTGCGAGGAGCCTTCGTGCCTGGTCGAGGTCGTAGGGGTACGGATCGACGTACTCTGGATCATAGGCCGGAGACGCAGGAGGTAGAATTCCCTTCGCCGTACGGGTCTGTCCTCTGAACACCTCGTCGCTCAGCGCTTCCCGATCGAAGGCATGGGCGATGGCTTGACGCACGCGCCGGTCCGCCAGCACCGGATCGCTCATGTTGAAGATCAGGTACCAGACATAGGGAACGCTGCCCGAATGCACGACGAAGCCGCGCTGCTGCAGGTCCTCCAGATCGGCTCCGTCGAGGCCATAGGCGAGGTCGACCGTGCCGTCGAGCAGGGCGGTCAGGCGCTCGGTCGCATCGGGAAACGGAAGGAAGCGCAGCTTTTCCAGCTTTGCCGCCTCGCCCCAATAAGCATCGTTTCGGCGCAGCGTGACTCCGCTGCCGCGAGATGTCTGAAAGCGCTCTTCGAAGATGAATGGCCCGGTTCCCGGCGCGCGGTCCGACAGGTCCGGCCCGAACGCCTCCAGCGCCGCAGGGCTGACGAACACCTGCGCCCCGGGCGCATCCTCCTGGGTCATGTAGCGGAGAAAGTCCGGGAACGGCCTGCCGAGCTCGATGTCCACGGTGAAGGGGTCGACCAGTTTGATCGCGTCGATCCACTCGATGCCGATCCGGTTGTAATTGGCGGCGATCGGCGAATAGACCGGACTGAGAGTGTCCCGCATCCTGGCGAAGTTCAGGCGCACCGCCTCGGCATCGAAGGCGGCTCCATCGTGGAAGCGGACGCCTTGCCGCAAATCGAAACGATAGGTGAGGCCGTCCGGCGAGACCGTTACCCGCTCGGCGAGTGCAGGTATGAGTGCCGTGGTGGCACCGATCTCACCTTCGAGATCATCCTCAATCAAGCTTTCGAATATGTTTTGGACGACGCGCCCAGTATTCCAGCCTCCAAATGAACATGGAGGATCAATAAGATCGACTTCCCAATCCAGTCCTATATTTAGAGTATTTTCTGAAGCGGCCATTTTATTTAACTTTCTTTTTGTGTTTCGGAAGGATTGGGCTATATGGCGGGGAGGGTCGCTTGGCGGCTGAAGGCAGGGCCGAAGCGGGCTGATGGAGGTCGAATTGGAAGGCTGGCCGGTAGGCGTACTTTTTTCTCATTCCGGTGTGACGTCGATGTCGGAAATTTCGCAGTTGCAGGGAACGCTGCTGGCGATAGACGAGATCAACGACGCAGGCGGCGTGGGGGGGCGGGCGATCCAGCCGATCATCAAGGACCCGGCGTCCGATCCCACGGCCTATGCACGGCTCGCCGCCAACCTGATACTGGAGGAAGGGGCGGCCAACATCTTCGGCTGCTCGTCCTCGTTCAGCCGAAAGGCGGTCCTCCCATGGATCGAGCGCCGAGGCGGCCTGCTGTGGTACTCGGTAGTTTATGAAGGTTTTGAATATTCGCCCAACATCATCTACACGGGCCCAACCATCAACCAGACGCACCTTCCTTTGGCCAACTACCTCTTCCGCCATGTCGGGAAGAGGTTCTTTCTCATCGGCTCGGACTATCTTTTCCCGCGGGAATCCAACCGCGTGATACGCGACATCGTCGAGGATGTGGGCGGCACCATCCTCGGCGAGCACTACGTTCCCCTGAGCGCGGGATACGAGACCTATGCCGAGGCGGTAGCGTGCGCGGCCGAGGCGGATGCCGACGTCATCTTCTCGACCGTGATCGGGCCGGGGACGTCCCATCTGTACGACTCGCATAATGAAGCCGGCCTCGACGCGCGCCGTATGCCGATCGCGGCGCTGACCACCAGCGAGGTGCATCTGCGCGCCATGCGCACGCCGGTGGGAGCCGGTCACCTGGTCTGCGCGCCCTATTTCGAATCGCTGAAGACCGCCGAGAATCTCCGCTTCGTGGAGCGCTACCGCGCGCGGTACGGCAGCGCGCGGCCGGCCGACGGCCCGGCCGAGGCGGCCTATTCGACCGTCCATCTGTTCGCGAAGGCGCTTGCCGATGCAGGCACGACGGATCCGGAACGGGTGCGGGCGGCGGTGCTGGGGCAGCACTATCTGGCCCCCGAAGGACTGATCACCGTCGATCCGGACAACAGCCACACCTATATCCGGCCGCGTATCGCGGTCACGACCGGTCGTGCCGATTTTAGGATCGTCGAGGAGGCGCCAGAACCGGTCAAGCCCGACCCCTACCTTGTCTATTATGAAGCGCCCGAACGGTGTGAATGAGCCGCACCGATGAGCTTCTCTCAAATCATGATCCGGGAATTGCGGTCGCTTCGGGTTGCGGTCTTCCATCCGGCCGATGGCGACCGCGAAGAGTTGATGCTTCACATCCGGCGCATAGGCTGCACGGTCTATGCCGACTGGCCGATCCCGACGCATCCGACACGCGAAACCGACATCGCGCTTTGCCTTCTCTCCGAGACGGGAGAGCAGCTCCCCGACTGGCCGGATGTCGCGCTGATCGCGATCCTCCAATACGAAAGTCCGGTCGTCGTGCGCAGCCTTCTGGACTCGAACGCCCACGGAATCGTCACCAAGCCGATCCGAGCTTTCGGTATCCTGTCGACACTGCTGCTGACCCGCTCGCTTCATCGTTTCAGCCAGCGACAGAAGGCGAAGACCGACAAGATCGAGGAAACGTTGCGCTCGCGGCGGTTGATCGATCGCGCCGCCGAAGCTCTTTCCGCCTCGGGCTTCGGCACACTTGAAGCGTGCCATCAGGCGATCCGGCGCGCCGCCATGGAAGGCCGCGTCACCGCGGCGAGCGTCGCGGAGAACATACTCGCCGGAAAAGCAGTTCCGGTCATCGAGATGCTGCGCAGGGGCTGAGTGTCTCATGTCGCGAACATCCGTCCGTCGAGCCGACGCACCGCCATCATCGCGATTTCGATTTCGAAGGAACTGGAACTCATGGCATCCAGGTCGCGGCTCAGCGCATCCTGTACGGCCACGATCACCGCAGGCTCCAGAAGGCGCTGAACAACCTGCGCCCGCGATGCGGTAAGACGCCCCAGGCGGACCGCGGCTGAGAGATGCAGGCTGACGACGCTCCTGACCTCCATCAACACCGTCTGCTCCGCCGTCAATCCCGAAGCCGCAGCCACAGCGCCGAACACGACCGCAAGATGACCGGAGGAACGCTCGGCGCGGATGGAGGCGCAAAATTCCGCCACGGGTCCATTATCGAACAACTGAGGAGCGAGGACCGCCAGCTGGCGGCCGCAACTGGTCGACATACGCCGGGCCGTCTCGCTCAGCTTGCAGGTGCCCAACTCGGCATCCACGCGGAGCATGCCGGCAACATCGCCACATTCGGCCGACCGGTGAGCATGCGCCGCTGCTACGCCGTCCGTCCGGGCTGCTGCGTACCGCAGGCTCGTCTCGATCCACCGGATGAGGTCGCCTTCGCAGACATCCCCGCGGGGATGCAGCCACGCTTCGAGGCCGCCCGAATGGGCGAAGCGACCGATTGGCAGTCCGCTATCAGAGAGCTGCATCACGGCCAGCAGTTGCTGCGGCGAGGGGGGCATCTCAGTGCGCGTGCCCGGTCGCCAGCGGCCGATCGAGGCCGAGCGGAACGCCGACAAAGCTGAACGTCACCCCTTCAAGGCCGAGGCGTTCGACCGCCGCTGCCATGACTGTTGGCGAAGTTGTGACCGGGACAAAGATCGATCCGCCGCTCACCTCAATGGGTGCATGCTGGTTGCCGAAGCAATGGCCGATGCGCGCTGCAGCAGTGATCAGCGATGAGGTGTCCAGGGCGCTCAGTCGGATCGCCATCACCGGCTGTGGCTTGCGCTCGACCACGAGGATGGTCTCGCCGTCGTCGGCCAGCACAGCGCCATGACGGAGATAGCTGCCATGAGGAAGGTCGATGGCGACCTCGCTTCCGGCCTCGGAAAGAGCAAGCTGGCGGCGACGCATGGCATTGTCGGCATCGAGCAGCACGACTTCACGCGCCCGGCCGCGGAACCCGGGATCATCGAAGTGTCCGATGATGGCGTTTACTTGCCTCATGGCTTTTCCTCATTTGCGGATCGGAGGGGGCGGATGGCCGAGCAGCGACCGTCGGGCTTCGCCCCAGGCGAGATCGACGACCTCTCGGGCGGCAGATGGCGTGCGGCACAGCGCCCGCACAATGACACCGGCGCCCTTCGGCAGGATCGACGCCGCGCCATAGACGCCGGCAACGGAGCGAGCCGCATCATCAAGGCTCCGGTCCAGGGTCGCTGGCAGCGTGCCGGGGGCAAGCACCAACACTGTGGCGATGAAGCGGTGTTCGGCGAACAGCCCCGGCCCGCCGAGCGGCATGCTGTCGGGCACAAGTTCGAACGCGTCCTTGCACGTCGGCACGCCGTCTATCTCGACAGTCGTGCGGAAGTGCAGCCGCGAATAGGCGAATACCTCGCCCGCCGCGAAGCGCCCGCAGGCGACGATTTCGCTCAGCACGGCCGTCGCGCCCGTCGCCATCCTCATAAGCGTATATTGCTCGTAGCAGGCCATTTTCAGCGGAATGACAGGATCGGGCACATATTCCAGATAGGCCCCCTCCTCCATATCGATCGTCATTCGCTGGCTTGCACTCACACCACCCTCGGCGCCAAAAATCTTGGTCGCTGACGGCGTCGAAACATGCACCCGCGCATGGCGGCGCAGTCGTAGCTCGACGATGAGCCGATCCGCTTCGAATACGCCGCCACTGGGATTGTGCACATAGACGAACGCCATGTCCGGCACTGCCGGATCCAGGCGCAACGGCGACGTGACGTGAAGGGGAAAACGTTGGTCCCGACCGATGATCTCGGTCTGCCCGCAGCCGGTGCGAGCGAAGTCGAGATGCAGCCATCCGTCGGTTGTTGCCTCGTCGGTCATATGGGCGCATGGAAGAGCAGGGAGCGCTGGAGATGATCGAAAACGGCTTCTGCTCCCGCAGCATCCCTCAAATTGGTGAACAGGCTCGGCCTCTCCGGCCGGATCATCGCCACGTCCGCTCGAATACGATCGAGATCGGCATCTACATGAGGGGCGATGTCGATCTTGTTCACAACCAGAAGGTCCGCCTGAAGGCAGCCCAGCCCGCGCTTCCGCGGAATATCGTCACCCGCCCCGCAATCGATCACGAAGATCCAGTAGTCGACGAGTTCCCGGGAAAACGACGATGCCAGATTGTCTCCACCGCTCTCGATCAGAATGAGATCGAGTGGATTTTGGCGTTCAAGCCGATCGGCCGCCTCGATGTTCACAGAAGGGTCCTCGCGGATCGCTGTATGCGGACACGCGCCGGTTTCCACGCCCACGACAAGGCGGGGATCAATCAGGCCGCCCTTCTGAATCCGCTCCGCGTCTTCCAGCGTCACAAGGTCATTGGTGATGACCGCTACCTTCAGGCCGGCGGCCTGGACCAGCGGCAGTAACCTTTCCACGAGGCGGGTCTTTCCGCTCCCGACCGGGCCGCCGATGCCGATGCGTATAGCCTGTCTCTGCAT